>JAYELY010000288.1:0-9361 GCA_034717795.1 Caldifarciminota bacterium | reverse complement strand
CCCAAGCTGTCAAGCCATACACGACTTACATCAACAATCCAGCGCCGTCTCCCATAAAACTCGCCACGCACGACAATCTGCAAGCAACCCTTGACAACTCGGTCTAGTTAAATATAGTTAAGCCGTAAGGCGGCATAGCCAAGTGGTAAGGCGGCGGTCTGCAAAACCGCTATTCCTCGGTTCGAATCCGGGTGCCGCCTTTTTTACACCCTGCAAAGTCGCTCCACGACTTTCAAGGGAACCCGATTTTTAAGACCCACCAATACGCTTGACGCAGGCCGCATTATTTATTATAATTAAAGTTGGATGTCAGTCGTTGCAGTATACCGTGCCTTAGACGAAGTAACCGCAAGAGCGTTACTTGCGGCACTGGAGTCTGAAGGTATACGCGCGGAGCTGCGGCAGTTCCATAACTCCTGGGAGATCTCCTGGCTCGAAGGAAGGCCCTGGGGCGAAATACTGGTACTGAAAGAGGACGCCGAGCGTGCCCGAAAGGTAATCGATGATCTTCTCGCGGGTGCAGGTGGAAATGCCGCTTCTTTGAATGAAGACGAAACGGCATCCGACGAGTAATGGAAATCCCGGACAGAGTATAAAGGCGAAGTCCTAAACTCAAAGTGTAACTAAATGGAAACAATCAGGAGGCTTTGTGAAGTTTGTCTATCGTTTTGGTGCTGGAAAAGCGGACGGCTCAGCCGCGATGAAGAACATCCTGGGAGGCAAAGGCGCGAATCTCGCGGAGATGACGAATCTCGGTATCCCTGTGCCCCCGGGATTCACCATCTCTACTGCCCTGTGTATGGACTATTTGCGGACCGGCAAATATCCGGAAGGCCTCAGGGCTGAGGTAGAAAAAGGCCTCCGCCGCATCGAGAAGCTGGTGGACAAACGCTTCGGCGATGCCAAAAATCCCTTGCTTGTATCGGTTCGCTCCGGCGGCAGGGTTTCCATGCCCGGAATGATGGATACCATCCTCAACCTGGGGCTCAACGATACCACGGTAGAAGGACTGGCAGAGCTTACCTCCAATCCCCGATTTGCTTACGACTCCTACCGCCGCTTCGTACAAACCTACGGGGACGTTGTACTTGGGATAAAGCCCCAATCCCCTGACGAACACGATCCATTCGAGGAGCTGATTGACGAGATCAAGAATCGCCGCAAGGTTAAGCTTGACACCGAGCTTGACGCCGAAGACTGGAAGAAACTGGTTGTCCGCTTCAAGAAGATGATCACCGAGATCACGGGGGAGAATTTCCCTGACGACCCCCAGGATCAGCTCTGGGGTTCAATTCAAGCCGTGTTCGGTTCCTGGAACAATCAGCGCGCCATCGCCTACCGCGACCTTAACCGTATACCCGACGATTGGGGTACCGCAGTGAATGTCCAGGCCATGGTGTTCGGGAACATGGGAGCGGATTCCGGCACTGGCGTGGCGTTCACCCGTGATCCGGCAACCGGGGAGCGCCGCTTCTACGGCGAGTACCTGGAGAACGCGCAGGGAGAGGACGTGGTGGCTGGCGTGCGTACACCCAAGCCCATCGCAAAGCTCGCAAAAGAGATGCCTGAGGTCTACAGAAAGCTTGATAAGATCCAGGCCAAACTCGAGCGTCACTACCGCGACATACAGGATTTAGAGTTCACCGTGGAACGCGGCAAACTCTGGATACTTCAGACACGCGCCGGCAAGCGCACCGGCTTCGCCGCGGTAAGGATCGCGGTGGACATGGTTGAAGAAAAGCTGATTTCCAGGAACCAGGCGCTGCTTAGGATCGATCCAGAGCAGCTCAACCAGCTGCTTCAGCCGGTGTTCGACCACGCGGAGGAGAAGAAAGCCATGAAAGAAGGCCGCGTGCTGGCCAAAGGTCTGCCTGCCGGACCTGGTGCGGCAACAGGCAAGGTGGTGTTCAATGCCGAGGACGCTGAGGAATGGGCCAGAAAAGGTGAGCGGGTCATTCTTGCCCGCATCGAAACCTCGCCAGAGGACATCCGGGGCATGTCCGCCGCGACAGGTATCCTCACTCAGAGAGGCGGCATGACCTCCCACGCAGCCCTGGTCGCCAGACAGATGGGCAAGGTTTGCGTTGCCGGATGCGGAGAGCTGGCCATAGACTACGGCAAACGACGGATGACAGTCAACGATACCGTAATCAAGGAAGGCGATTTTCTCTCGATTGAAGGCACCACAGGTCACGTGATTAAAGGCAAGGTAACAACCCGTCCATCGGAGGTAATCCAGGTGCTGATCGAAGGTTCACTCAAGCCCGGGAAGTCGAAGGTATACGAGCGTTTCGATAAGCTGATGAGGTGGTCTGACGATGCGGCTAAACTGAGCGTCCGGGCCAACGCCGACAGGCCAGATCAGGCGCGCATCGCCCGCCGATTCGGCGCTAAGGGCATTGGTCTCTGCCGCACCGAGCACATGTTCTTCGAGGGAAAACGCATCGATGCGGTTCGCGAGATGATCCTGGCCGATGACGAGAAAGGCCGACGAAAGGCGCTTGCCAAGCTTTTGCCAATGCAGCGCGAGGATTTTGTGGGTCTGTTCCGCGAGATGGACGGCCTGCCGGTGGTTATAAGAACGCTCGATCCGCCCTTGCACGAGTTCCTGCCGCATGATGCCAGGACCCGAAAGGAACTGGCGGAGAAGATGAAGGTGCCGGCGGCAAAGATCAAGGCCAAGGTGGATGAGCTGCACGAGTCCAATCCCATGCTAGGGCATCGCGGCTGCCGGCTGGGGATAACCTATCCGGAGGTCACCGAGATGCAGATCCGGGCCATCTTTGAGGCTGCGGCCCAGGTCATTAAGGAGGGTAAGAAGGTGATTCCAGAGGTGATGATACCCCTGGTTGGCAACGTCGCCGAACTTCGCAATCAGCGTGCGGTTGCCGAGCGTACCGCCCACGAGGTCCTCGATGAACAAGGCGTTGACCTGCCCTACATGATAGGCACCATGATCGAGGTTCCCCGTGCCGCGCTGACAGCGGACGAGGTGGCCACCCAGGCCGATTTCTTCAGCTTCGGCACCAACGACCTGACCCAGACCACCCTGGGCTTCTCTCGCGACGACTCGGTCAAGTTCCTGGGTGACTATATTAATAAAGGTATCTTTGCAGACGACCCGTTCCAGACCATTGATCAGCAAGGAGTTGGCTCGCTTATTAAGATAGCAATCGATCTCGGCCGGACGACCAACCCAAGGCTTGAGATAGGCATCTGCGGTGAGCACGGCGGCGATCCGCGCTCAATCGAGTTCTGCCACCGGGCAGGTATGGATTACGTGTCGTGTTCGCCTTACCGAATTCCAATCGCACGCCTTGCCGCGGCACAGGCCGCTATAAAGGGAAAACAAGCCAACGCCCCTGTGAAAAAAACCTCCAAGAAGACCAAAAGTACGTCGAAAAAGAAAAAAACAAGATAGGCCTCAACCAGCCCGAGGACGTCCCAGCAAGGCAGTTAAGTCCGCCCTATTGCTGCAGCCCTAAATCACCCCTGCAACCTCCGCAATCCATGATCTTGACTGCCAGATCATTCTAAGTATGATGATGTATGAGGCTTCGCAAAGGCGTTATATTAGCAGGAGGAATGGGCGGGGCTTCGCCCCATTGCAAATCTCAAAACCTAAATTGTAAATTTCGACGCGGGCTTTGGCCCGCTTTAATTTTGCACTTTGACTTTTACTCCGCAAGCGTCGTCACTTCGTGTGCAATGAGCGCGCTAGCGCGCCCTTCCTGTGTTTTGGTTGTCGTGGTATTCTTTCGGCCAGGGGCTATCTGCCAACCCCCTAGATTTGCTACGCACCGCGTAAAAATAATCGTCGTATTCTCCATCAAAGAATATCGTTCCGTCAGAGCCGATTGCCGGAAAAGACTCTGCCCGACTCTCAGCCTTATATTTCCACTTGATCTTTCCTTGAGGCGTTAGTGCGCATAGGAATTCATCATAGGAGCCGAAATATATCATACCGTCGGAACCTATTGTCGGGGAAGAAGACACGCAATTCTCCAGCCGATTCTCCAGCTGGCAAGTCCATTGAAGCTTACCTTGAGGAGTAAGGGCACGAAAGCAGCCGTCGTTGGTCCCGAAGTAAATAGTACCATCAGGCCCTATCGCTGGAGAAGTAACCACAGCTTCTCTGAAAGTGTATTTCCACTTAACCTCACCTAGAGTAGTAAGCGCATAAAAACAGTTGTTCCACAAGCCGAAGTATATCGTGTTGTCGCTTCCAATAGCAAGATCCGAAGATAGATTCTCATCAGTTTTGTATCTCCATTTACGTTCACCCTCAGGGGTAAGCGCATAAAGATAGCCGTCACTTGACCAGAAGTATACTGTACCCTCAGGCCCTACTGCCGGGCTCCAATATATTTGATCGCCGGTTTCGTATCTCCACCTAAGTTCTCCTTGAGACGATACTGCATAAAAATAATTGTCCCAGCCTCCAAAATACAATGTACCGTCTGAACCTATGGCAAGGGATGTGGTTTCGTAAACCTCGGTATCGTATTTCCATTTACACTTCCCATCAGGAGTAATTGCGTAGAGATGACCTTCTGTCAGTAAATATATAGTACCATCAGCATCAATCGCAAGGTCCGATGTTGCACGTCTCCGAAGCTGGTATCTCCATTTGAGTTGCCCTTGGGGTGTAAGCGCATAAATATAATCGTCAGCCACTTGAAAGTACAAAGTTCCATCAAGTCCTATCGCCGGTGCAGTTACTACCCTGCATCCAACATCGTATCTCCATTTAAGTGTACCAGGGCCTGCACATGATCCAAGACCGAAGATTATTGCACTTCCAATCAGGATAAGCAAAAACTTCTTCATAAAAATCCTCCTGGATACCGATCCATCTTACGTAAATATTTGTTGTTGTCAAGTTGAAGCCCTTATACCAAGGACTCTCTTAGACATCTTGACTCACCACACCTTACGTGTATCATGAATGGATGAAGCTCAGCAAAGGAGTGATACTGGCCGGAGGAATGGGCACGAGGCTGGCGCCGCTGACGAACGTGACCAACAAGCACCTCCTGCCGGTATACGACAGACCTATGATTACTTATCCGATCGAAAAGATGGTCCAGGCCGGTATCGAGGAGATACTTTTAGTGACCGGCGGCGAGTTCGCAGGCGATTTCCTGAGACTGTTGGGCAACGGCAAGCAATGGGGGATAAAGAGGCTGCACTACACTTACCAGGAAGGTCACGGCGGAATAGCCGAAGCGCTGGGATTGGCCAGGGATTTTGCTGACAACGATCCGATGCTTGTGATACTGGGCGACAACATCTTCTCCGCTTCACTTGAGCCTTTTGTGAAGAAATACGAGGCTATCGGCACCGGAGCCATGATCCTTTTGAAGCAAGTTTCCGACGCGCAGCGCTTCGGGGTAGCCACGGTGGACGGTAAGCATGTTCTTAGGATAGTGGAGAAACCCGCCAAACCGGAATCCAACCTTGCGGTGACCGGTGTCTATTTTTACGACAGCCGGGTGTTCGAGATCGTAAAGGGGCTTGAACCATCCAAACGCAATGAGCTGGAGATCACCGACGTGAACAACACCTACATCCGCTGGGGACAGATGCGCTGGGCAAGACTGTCAGGATGGTGGTCGGACGCCGGAACGTTTGAATCCTTGTACAGGGCGACGGAGTTGGTGCGTAAATCCCGGCTTTCTGCGAAAGGAGAGAAGGGGAGGAGGGTGGAAGGAGAACGGGAGGGGGGCGCGTGACGCTGGTTCTTATAGACGGTCACTCCATCGCCTACCGCTCCTACTTTGCCTTGATCCGCAACCCACTCAGGGACACCAAGGGACGCAACACGTCAGCCGTATACGGTTTCCTTCAGGCCCTGGACAAGATCGAGAAGCATTATCCGACAGACCACATGGTCGTAACCTTCGACGCAGGCAGGCGAGTGTTCCGCCACGATAAGTTTGCCGATTACAAGAAGGACCGCAAGCCCATGCCTGACGACCTGATATGGCAGGTTCCCATGATCTCGGACATTGCGAGATTGCAGGGTCTGCCGGTGCTTTTGAAGGAAGGCTTTGAGGCCGACGACATCATGGCGACGATCGTGGAGAGATTCAAGGAGAAGTTTTCCAAGATCGTGGTGGTTTCAGGCGACAAGGACCTGATGCAGATGGTGGGCGGGAATGTAGTGGTGTACGATCCCTACAAGGATCAAGAGTTCGACGCGCCGGCGGTCAAGGAGAAGCTGGGGGTGCCTCCGGAGCGGGTTACCGATCTCCTGGCGCTTATGGGCGACTCCACCGACGGTATTCCAGGCGTGCCCGGCATCGGCCCGAAACGGGCAACCGCACTACTTGCCAAGTATGGGGATTTGAAGACCGCGCTGGAGAAGGAAGAAAAGTTGAAAGATCACCGTGAGGCTGCCGAACTGTCCTATGAGCTGGTGCAGCTGCATAAGGACGTTCCCGTGGAATTAAACGAGAAGAATCTGCACCGCGCCGAGCCTGACGAGGCTGAACTTCAGAGTATCTATAACGAGCTTGGGTTCACCTCAAGGCTTTCGGCGATGAAGGTAAGGGACAAGACAGCGAAACTGGAGATCACCAAGGGTGAGTTCAAACCCAAAAAGGGCGACCCTATATCCTTTATATTCGAGGAGAAACTAGGACAGCGCGATATGTTCGACGAAAGTGAGGAGGAGTGTTACGGGGGGTGTTACGGGTGGATGAGAATCCTGGCCTCGGACGGATTTACCTTCGCCGAGATTTCTGATGATAGAGCAAGTGAGTTGCTTGCCGATGAAAGCTATCCCAAGATACTCTGGGCGGCCAAGCCGCTATTGCGCAAAGGGTATGAGATTAAAGGCAGGCTCTTCGACATCCACCTCATGGCGTTCGTCGAGAACTCGGATTTGTCGCTGAGAACTTTAGACCGCGTCTTGGTACATTCAGCCGGTCGTCCCATCGCCTCGGATGCGGACAGGCTCAACCTCATGCACCAGGCCGCTCAGCGCTACGAGAAGGAGATTCGCGACGTGGGCGCGTGGAAGGTGTATGAGGAGATCGAAGTTCCTTTGATTCCAGTACTTGCCCGAATGGAGCAGCGCGGGGTCAGGCTGGACACCTCATACTTCGGCAAGTTGACCGAAGAGTGGGAAGGCGAATTAGGAAAACTGGAAGAGGAGATATACAAGCTGGCCGATCGCAAGTTCACAATCGGCTCGCCCAAACAGCTTGCAGAGGTGCTGTTCGACGAGTTGGGGCTGAAACCCCGCAAGCGAACCAAGACCGGCTACTCCACCGCTGCCGGGGTGCTGGAGGAGATGGCTGACGAGCATCCCGTAATCCCCAAAGTTCTCGAGTGGCGCACCTTCTCCAAGATGCTCACGACCTATCTCAGACCACTGGTTACCCTGGTGGATAATGAGAGTCGGATACACACCTTCTTCGACCAGACCGGTGCCGCCACCGGTAGATTGTCGACCCATGATCCCAACCTGCAGAACATACCTATAAGGGGAGAACGGGGACCACTTGTGCGCAAGGGCTTCGTGGCCGCGCCCGGATACAAACTCATCTCCGCCGATTACTCCCAGATCGAGCTCCGCGTTTTGGCCCACATCGCAGAAGACGAAGCGCTTGCCAAGGTTTTCCACGACGGAAGAGACGTGCACACCGAGACCTCTATGCGCATATTCGGGGTGGATGAGAAAAACGTCACCCGTGACCACCGACGCATGGCCAAGGCGATCAATTACGGGATAATCTACGGCATGGGTCCCTATGGTTTCGCCCGACGCATGTGGGTGAGCACCGAGGAGGCGGCGCTCTTTATCGAGCGCTATCTCGCCTCATTCCCCAAGGTATCGGCGTGGCGGGAGCAGATTTTGGTCGAGGCACGGGAGAAGGGCTACGTCTCCACCATAGCTGGCAGGATACGCAGGGTGCCCCAGATCTCCGACCGTATGGACATAGCCGAGCGCGCCGCACTCAACGCACCCATACAGGGGTCGGCTGCTGATATAATAAAAAAGGCGATGATTACGGTGGAGAAGAATCTCGAAAAGGCGGGGATAGAGCCAGGGATGCTTCTGCAGATCCACGACGAGTTGTTGTTCGAGGTGAAAAAAAGCGAGGTGGAAGAGGCGAAGAAGATAATCAAGAAGGACATGGAGTCGGCCTACAAGCTCTCGGTGCCGCTGGAGGTGGAGATAGGGGTAGGGAATAACTGGGCCGAGGCGCACTAGGGGGTTTATTGATCCGCAGATTTCGCAGATTACACAGATTAAGCGGATTAAGGTTTGGAGTGCAACGAGCGTCTCGTTGCGCAACACTCCATAAAACCCTATGACCTGGATGCCGCCCAAGACCCCGCATCTCACGGTTGACTGTATTATAAAATATAAAGGTGGGATTGTGCTGATCGAACGCAGGCATCCGCCTGAAGGCTGGGCGTTGCCAGGCGGATTTGTTGAGATCGGCGAGACGGTCGAGGACGCGGTGCGAAGGGAGGTGCGCGAGGAGACCGGGCTGGAGCTTGAGAACTTAAAGCAGTTCCGCGTCTACTCCGACCCTGGCCGTGACCCGCGCTTCCACACCGTGTCCGTGGTCTTCGCCGCCGACGGCAAAGGTGTGTTACGGGGCGGCAGCGACGCAAAGAAGGCAAAAGTCTTCAAGTTAGATGCACTGCCGGAGGAGGTGTGTTTTGATCATAGGATGATCATTGAAAATTATACCAAGAATTAATCCTTCACCACGTGTATCTCACACTCCGGCAGGCTCTGTTCCAATCTTTCCAGCTGTTCTTCGGTTAATTGGGTAGTGGTTGAGTGTAAGTCTAACTCCAGATAGATTAAATCAGAAAGAGCACAAAGATGCTCTAAACCTTCATCAGTGACCACATCACCATCAACCTGCAATATCTTCAAGCTTGGAAAATCCTTAAGTATTGCTAGCCCTGCAGGTGTAATTTCGGTCCAGCAAATATCCAGTGCAGTCAGGTTGGGAATCTCCTTTAAATAAACCAAACCCGAGTCCGTAACATTTGTGCCTGATATATCCAATACTTGCAAGCCGTTAAGCTCTGATATATACCGCATCCCTACATCTTTAATCTTCGGGCCGCCTAAACATAATACCCTCAGATTATCAAGTCCTCTCAAATGTCTTAAACCCCTATCGGTAACGTCAGTTACGAACAGCCCTAGACACCTGAGATTCTTAATGCCTTTTAAGTGTCTTAAAGCTGAGTTCCCGATGTAAACATGCTTAAAACTCAGTGAAGTCAATCTATCCAGTTTCTTGAGGTGACGTAAGCTAAAGTTTGACAAAGGCATCATTATAAATTCTATCTCGCGTAGGCTGTCAAGTTCAGCCAGATGTTT
>JAYELY010000287.1:0-1831 GCA_034717795.1 Caldifarciminota bacterium | reverse complement strand
ATCGTGTCTTTGACGATGAGGAGTTCTCCTTAGACGAATTTAGGGCAACCTTTCCCACTCCCCAGGCTCCCAAGGTGATCCATGATCTCATTACCCAGGGCTACCTGGAAAGGGTGAGCAGGGGCAACTATCGCACGGTTGAACCGAGGAACCTGATCCACCGGTTAACAAGGCCCCAAAAGGGAGATATCTTAAAAGAGGCGAGCAGGGAGTATGCCTACTGCGCGAGTAATGCTGTTGCCATCTGGACCGAGGGCTATTATTGGACAGGTTTCACGAAGGGTTTCAAACCCAGGCATATCAAAGTAAAAGAGGCAGACTTGGATTACTGGGAGAGGTTCTTCAAGGGGAAAGGAGTTCACTTCGCGGTAGAAGGCGAGAGCAAGACCTTATATGGTGTGGTTTATATCTTGCATCCTGAAGAGGATTTTGAGGTTGTCTATAAAGACGGCCTCAAAGTAATCCCCCTGGAAGAGGCCGCGGCCTATTGCCTGGCCCGGGAGCTGATCTATCAACCGGCCTTAGAATATTTGGAACAACGGTACGAGATAGGCGAACTTGTCCCTGGCAAGTCGCGGGAAAAGAGCATCGCAACCAGGAGGCCATATCATCGGGTGAGACCATGAAGATCGAGGAGCGAGAGAGTGCCTGCTTCGACCTCTTGAAGAGGTTACACAGGGATAAATATGTCCTCATCGGTGGGTATGCCGTCAGTGCCTTCGACTTCCCTCGCTTCTCCGTCGATCTGGACATCGCTATTAAAGAAGAGGAGCTGGAAATATTCACCGATTTGCTGGAAGGACAGGGCTATTCCCAAGCAATCAGAAGCGACAAGTTCAGCTGGATCTATAAGGGAGAGTTTATCAGGTTTGAAAGAGAGGTGAGCGGCTTAAACGTGAGCGCAGATTTGCTGGTGAATGTGGTCCAATCCAGGCAGACCAGCTCGGCATACTCTTTTGAGTACCTGTTCAAGAACTCCGAGATGAGGAAGGTTATCGGCTATTCCCAGGATTTAGCGGTGAAGGCCAGGGTAGCCGATAGGGAGATGCTCATAGCCTTGAAGGCTAACTCCATGAGGCTGGCGGACCAACGGGACATCATCGCCCTATGCAATGGAAAGGTAGATGTTGAAAAGGTGGCCAAGCATCTGGAGAGATGCCCCAAGGATGTAATTAAGGAGAATATTCGCAGGCTTTTGGCGACCATTGAAGATCCTAAACAGAAGGATTCGATAAAGGGTGTCTTTGGGGTTTCAGATAAGCTCTATGAAAGAGTCATCAGCAGAGCAGAAGCGATATTCATGAAGCTAGAGAGGGTGTTAAATTAGGAGGGAAGATCAAGTAAAAGCGCGGCTCTCCAGATGCTGAGATGAGGTCAACGCCATCAAGACATTCTGGCGGGCAGGCAAAAAATCCCGAAGAATTTTTGCGGCACTTAGAATCCTAAACTGAAGTTCCCCATAATTTCACGCCTTAAAGCAGCAGTTAATGTAGATGAAATCGCGTATTGATGGAGAAATGGCCCTTAATTTTGTAGATACGCAAGACACGTCCTTTTGGGCTCAGGAACTTCGGGCTAGGGAAGGAGCCAAACGTCCCCGCATGGGCTTGTAGCGGAATACGATCGGCGCTCGCGGCATCATGAAATCCTCAGAGGATGGACTGCAGATCCTCTTCCCGGGGGACACGGTAGACGAGTGGCATCGGCTCTAACCCCTGCTCGCGGATCTGACGATAGACCTCATCCTCAGACTTGCCCACGATGACCACCTGGCCTTCATGGATTGCGACCACCTGGCCTTCATGGATTGCGACCACCTGGCCGGGATACT
>JAYELY010000286.1:0-1835 GCA_034717795.1 Caldifarciminota bacterium | reverse complement strand
GTTCTATCCGGTTGTCGCTCGCGTAAAGGACGAGGGTTATTACCCTTACTTCATTCCCATAGACTCGCAGCCGGATCACGATGTGGTCATCGACGGCAAGCGCATGATAATGCTCGGTTCGAACAACTATCTGGGGTTGACGGTCGATCCACGGGTCAAGGAGGCGGCTATCCGCGCCACCGAGAAGTACGGCACCAGCTGCACCGGGTCGCGCTTCCTCAACGGCACGCTTGATATACACATAGAACTTGAAGAAAAGCTTGCCCGCTTCCTTCGTAAAGAAGACTGCATCTGCTTCTCCACCGGCTACCAGACGAACCTGGGCGCTATCTCCGCGCTGGTGCAGAAGGGGGATTACATTGTCACCGACAAGCTTGATCACGCCTCTATCATTGACGGGGCGTTTCTATCCCGCGGTGCGATGAAGCGTTTTGCCCACAACGACATGGATTCCTTGGAGCTGGTCCTGGCCTCCCTTCCAGCTGATTCAGGCAAGCTTGTGGTGGTTGACGGCATCTTCTCTATGGAGGGGGATATTGTCCCTCTGCCTGAGCTTGTGCCTATCTGCAGGAAACACGGGGCGCGGGTAATGGTTGACGAGGCCCACTCAGTAGGGGTCATGGGTACAACAGGCGCGGGTGTTGCCGAGCACTTCTCGCTCGCTGACGAGGTCGATCTGGTGATGGGGACATTCTCCAAGTCGTTCGCCTCACTGGGCGGATTTATAGCCGGAGATCGCAAGGTCATCACCTTCATAAGGCACAACGCCCGTTCGCTTCTCTTTTCAGCATCCATCACCCCTGCGTCGGCGGCTGCGGCGCTTGCTGCATTAGAGATCATAATATCAGAACCCGAGCGCCGCGAGAAACTCTGGCGCAACACCCGCATGATGCTAAAGGGTCTGCCAAAGCTGGGTTTTAATATCGGCACATCCATCACGCCGGTCATCCCCTTGCACATAGGCGACGACATGAAAACCCTTTATTTTTGGAAGGAACTTCACCACGCGGGCGTGTTTGTTAACCCGATTCTTCCGCCTGGGGTCCCGCCGGCCAAATCACTTATCCGCACAAGCTACATGGCCACCCACACCGAGGAGGAGCTGAAGCGTGCACTGGAGATATTCCGCGAGGTAGGCGGAAAAACGGGAGTCCTATGATTAAGATAAAGACCGTGCGATCCAAAAAGGATCTGCGTCAGTTCATCAAGATGGCCTGGCCCTTGTATAAGGACAACCCGCACTGGGTGCCTCCCCTGATCTCCGAGATGGAGGCCATGCTTACCCCTGGCCGCAATCCGTTCTGGGAGAACGCCGAGCGCGAGCTCTTCCTCGCTTTCAAAGACGAGAAGATAGTTGGCCGGATCGCCGCCATCGTATCCCGTAAGCATAACGAACTATACAAGGAAAAGACCGGGTTCTTCGGGTTCTACGAGTCAATGGACGACCAGGAGATAGCCCATGCGCTTTACGGAACGGCGGCCCAGTGGCTGGCTTCACGCGGTATGACGCACATGCGCGGGCCGATGAACCCTCACATCAACGAGGAGATCGGCTTTCTGGTAAAAGGGTTCGACCAGGACCCGTTCGTTATGATGCCCTACACCCTGCCCTACTACCCGAAGCTGGCAGAGGCCGAAGGTCTTGCCAAGATAAAGGACGTTCACTCCTACTGGGCGCCGACCGCCGCCGGGATGCCTGAAAAGGTGGAACGTTTAGTGAAAGCGCTCAAGAAGCGCTACAAGATAACCGTTCGGCCTATCAACATGAAGCATCTCGAGGAGGAAACCGCGCTTATCAAGGGGGTGCACGACGAGGCATGGAGAAATAACTGGGG
>JAYELY010000285.1:0-1843 GCA_034717795.1 Caldifarciminota bacterium | reverse complement strand
CTGCAACCCTCGCACAAGGATAGCCCCTAATTCTTCCAGACGTTTGATCTGTTCGTCAATCGTGCGCGCCATCACCTTATACTATCTCTATTATAGGATTTGTCAAGGGGGTTAACTACTTGTGATGGGCGAGTATACCAACATGGTGGTACGGGCTCCCTCTTGGGTGTAGAATGCACCCATGTCAAAAACAAGGATCAGGTATATGGATATAGTGACAAAAGTCAAGCCCGAAGAACGAGGCTTGATCTATGAGTATCGTCGCAGTTTTGTGGAGGAGTATCTACGAATCGGGAGTTATCGCAAGGCGGCAGACAAGTCCGACGTGAACGTAAAGACCGTGATTAAGCGGGTTAGACGCCACAGACAGGACGGCCTGCAAGGCCTTAAGGATCGTTCTCGCAGACCACATAGGTCTCATCGCAAGGTAATCAGAGAGCTGGAGCAGGAGATACTTACCGACTACGGCATGATACCTTGGGTGCTGATTTTGCCTCCTGTATTCCTGGATAGCAGCATGGTGCTTGTCAATAATAAGAAATCAACTAACCTCTATCCTCAATCCCTGTACCACCATGTCTGTGGACATCCCGGATTGCCTGCGGCAACTTCGGCGGTTCGCTTGCCGGTCAGTGATTTTGCAGAAGCGATGCTTTCCACCACAGGTTGCTAATCAATCAGCTTGAACGTCGCCGATATCTCGTATACCAAAGCCACTCGCGGCAAAGAGTTCTTTCCTCCCATATCTTTTGCCGAAAAGTCCCAGCTCGAGTACGGGTCCCACACCGAAAGATATCCTGAATAGGGTTCCGAATAATTGGAGTTCAGAATCTCGCCTGCCTTCAAACCATAAGCGGCTGCAGCCTGCTGGGCCTTGGTTTTTGCATCGGCCAAAGCCATCTCCTGCAGCTGGGGCAGATAGACGCTCGGGTCTTTGACGAAGTAGTTGACCGTGTAGGATGAGATCTTCGAGCCTTCGGATTCCGAGGAGGCCGCTGCAAGCACCACAAGTATATCGTCAACTTTGGAAAGATCGTCCGCCGCGCAGTCCAGCCGGAGACCGTACACGTGTTCCAGCCGCTGCGATTCCCAGTTAAGCTCGGAGTAGATGTCTGCCGTGCCGCTCTGGATAAGGGGTTGACTTATTCCTGCCTTGCGTAACTTTTTTGTGATCTCTGCGGTCAGATCGTTTGCCCTTGCGATGACTTTCGACATATCACTTTCACGGATCTCGATTCTGAACTCCACGGTGGCCGCATCAGGCAGGGCCAGAATCGAAGACTTACCGGTCACGTAAGCGGTGCTATCTGCGAGATATATCTGTGCCGCGGACAGCACCGAAGCAAAGAACAAGAGGGCAAGGATTCTTCTCGCCATCTTTAACCTCCTTTTGAGGATTTTTGAGGGCGTTCTTAAAGGAACGCCGCAAAGCTTAGATCTATTCAACCAGTTCGTAAGTGACGGTTACTTTACACTCCATGAGCAATCTAGGCAAGGGACTGCCAGCGCTCTTGTCTTCCGACTCGAAATTCATCATCCCGAAGCTCTGGAAAGCCCTTGAGCCTACCGAGAGTTCCGCCTCACCAAAGTCTACAAGATCGCCTGGACTCTTACCCTGAATCGCGGCCAACTCAACGGCTTTTGCCCTGGCATCCTCCAGCGCCTTCTTTCGCAGATCGTTCACATAGGGGGAGGGGTCCTTTATCGTATACTGTATGGTTGAGGGAGAAGCAACCATGCTTGCATCCGAGTCTCTTAAGATATGCGTGGGCAACACGCCGAGCAAATCGTCAATAATCGAAAGGTCGTCAACAATCATAATCACGTTAAGACGCAACCTGTA
>JAYELY010000284.1:0-9446 GCA_034717795.1 Caldifarciminota bacterium | reverse complement strand
TCTTGAAGGGAGCTACCTTACGGTTGCGGAGATCGATCCTGTCTCAGGCGGCTTCAGGCTTGTGTCTTTCGAGACGTCCAACGCCGGTTCTACCTGGACAGAATTCATACATCCTGACGTCTTTGAGGTTATAGAAAGTGTGGATCTGTTGAGCATGGGGGGTGGGGGTCTTCATGCTGTTTTTGAAAGCGCAGGAGACATTTTACTGACCAGCAGTTCCGGAGCGATTGATTCCTGGATCGCTCCTTCCGCTTTATCCCAGGGGTTCTCTTACCAGCCCTGCCTGGCGTTCAATAACGGCGAACTGGAGGCGGTATGGTCTTTGCGCGGTGACGATAACACAGATTACGATTCCCTTGAGGACGGCAGGGACATCAACGACTTCAGCCAGCCTGCGCACGGTTCGCGCACCGCGGCACTTGCGGTGGGTTATCAGGGACGTTCGTATATAGGGGCATCTCCAGGCGCAGAGCTTTACGTTGCAAAGACCGAAAAACACGTAAACCTATACGGGTCCACCTATGAGATGCGGGTTGAGGAGGATATGTGGATCGAGGGTCTTGAATGGCTCGAGCGCAGCGGGGTGGATATAGTGAACTCCTCTCTTGCCTACGGGGACTGGTACAGCAAAGACGAGCTGAAGGGTGAGGTCTCCCCTGCCTCAAGGGCTGCACGCATGGCCTCAGAACGCGGGGTGCTCATCACGAACGCGGCAGGCAACGTGGAATCCGCTGCACCGTACATCTCCCCTCCTGGCGACGCCTACGGCATCATTACGGTAGGCGGTGCAGATACCCTTGGGGCATGGTGGGAGCACGGTGCCGGGGTAACCGGAAGTGCGGTCGGTCTGCCTGACGACGGAAGGATAAAGCCGGAGCTTGTGGCCCCTGCTGCAGGGGTTTACGTGATCGATGTGGACGACACCCTTTCTCGCTACTTTTACGGCAACGGAACCTCGTACGCCGCGCCTCTTGTTGCAGGGATAGCGGCGCTCATGCTCCAGGTGCATCCGGAGTACCGCGGGAACCCTGACACAATAATCACTTTGCTCCAGCAAAGCGCTTCAAATGCCTCAAGCCCGAACGACACCATAGGCTACGGTATCCCTGACGCCTACCAGGCCATAGCGCCCTTGCCTGCGGACATAGACACCTTCTCGCGCAACGAACTTCTAGCACCCTATCCAAATCCCTTCTATTCTGGCTCACAGACCCGCATATACTTCCCGTTCCGCTTGAACAAGGCCTCAACCAGGGTCAGGCTGTACGTCTTCACCTTAAGCGGGGAACGGGTTTTAGAAAAGCCGCTTGTGCCGCTTTATGCTACTGAAGGGGTTGACGACGAGATAGCTATCGGGACCTACGAAGCCACAGCTGATCTTGAGGCGATAGGCGCTTTCTGGGACGGGGCGACGAACGGTCAGCCTGCCGCTTCAGGATTGTATCTTGCAGTCCTCTCCACCCAGTACGGCCACCACGCGGCTAAGTTTGTTTTAATGAGATAAGGGTAACCCTCCTGCGCGAGGGACGGAGAGGTTTTTCAGCGGATCAACTTTCGCTTAAGATGAATTCAGGGGGCGGGTTTGCCGCCCCCACGTTTACAAGATTAATCGGCCAGGTTGCTCCAGTATCCTCGGAAATAAGGGATGTGGCTTTGGGTATACACGGTGACTTGCCATGGGTGCCAGGGGAAGATGTCTCCGCACTCGCCGTCGCCTTCAAAATCGTAGTTATCGCAGGCCAGAGGGCGGTTGCCCCGACTGCCAGGAGCAGCACCCAGGCCAGTGGGATGAGGTTTTGGTGTGCGTTCAGGATCGCGATCGCGTGGCTTCCTGCACACAAACCCCGCAATGCTACCCTTGACAGAGACGAGTTTCGTGGCTATACTTTAGATTGATTTCCTCGGTAGCTCAGCGGTAGAGCGGGTGGCTGTTAACCACTAGGTCGGGGGTTCGAATCCCTCCCGGGGAGCTGACTCATCCCAAAATGATTCGACCGGATATCCTCTCAACCACCTCAGGTGACATAAAGAGTAAGGCCCCGGAAAACCGGGGCCTTTCATTTTTGATGAAAAACCAATCCTTACTAGGGACTAAAAGAATCCTGCGGATTCCGTCAACCGCGACCTTCCTTAATCCTTTCAAGAAGTTTGTCAAAGGCCTTAAGATGCTTACGCTCCGCGATCCAGATAGACATACCTGTGTAGCACTCGTGAGTCATGCGCCAGGTGGTTTCCCAGAAGTTGTACCGATGTACCTCGAATGATTCGTCCTCTTGAAGCAGAAGTCCGGCTGCAGGCGCAAACGAGACGCGCAGATAAGGGTAGGAGGCGTAAAGGGACATTATAATCCGGCCCTCGGAGATAAAGTGGATCCCTAGTTTATCCGCCCTGATTTCTTCTATGCGGGTGCCCAACTTATCCTTGATAAGATCTATCGCACCGTTAAGAAGATCAGGGTTGAGCATACGGCTCGCCCAAAACTCTTGGGTCTTTTTGTCAACTATAGCTTCCATACAAGAGAATAGTCAAAAAATAGCCCTTGTCAACTGTAATGCAAATGTTACACCTGCCTCCGGGCCTAAGTGCAAGTGCGTCATGCACATGTAAAATTTCACGTTCAGAGAATTGCAGCATAATTAAGGAGCAGGTCAAGTAAATCTTCCATTTTCTGACAAGGGCACGGGGTGAAGAAATTACCGAATGGGCTGAGCATTTAATTCCCTGAATCAAAGGAAGCTGCAAGTGTGTTACGGGTTACGGGTGTGTTACGTGTTACGGGGGTGTTACGGGTTAGAGCGAAGCTAACCGGCTCAGGCTGCCAGAGATCGAGCTGCGAGGAGGAAGGTTTGCCTGGCAGGTGTCCGTCAAGCAGCACGTAGCCGAGCGCGTTCCTGGTCACAGCCCCCATGCGTTTCAACTGATCGAGGCTGCGGATTCGGTGTTCTGTGCGGATATGCAGGATTCGTTTAACGGTGATGGGGCCGAACCCTGGGATTCTTAGAAGGAGTTCCGTGGGTGCGGTATTTACCTCTACAGGGAAGAACTCAGGATGGCCTTCGGCCCAGATCGTCTTCGGGTCTTTACCTAAAGGGAGATTCCCCTTTTCAGTAAACCCGATCTCTTCCATTGAGAACCCGTAGCGTCGGAAGAGGAAGTCCGCCTGGTAGAGCCGGTGCTCGCGCAAGAGAGGTGTTGGTTTAAGGCCCTCAAGCGGGGTGCCTTTGGCAGGCTGGAACGCGCTGAAGTAGATGCGTGAAAGGTCAAGCTTATCGTAAAGATTCTTGGAGACGCTTAAAATCTCGGTATCCGACTCACCGGCAGCGCCTACTACGAACTGGGTGGTCTGCCCTTTCGGGCCGTAGCGCCTGCCGTGGTTGGCCTGTCTTATTAGCCTGGCGAGCAAGTGAATACGGCTGAGAAGCTCCTCTGAAAATCTTTTCTGAGGCGCGATTTTTGAAAGCCTGGATGCTGATGGTGCCTCAAGGTTAACGCTTACCCTGTCCGCAAGCCTTGCCGCACGTTCCATCTGCGAGATGTCTGCTCCAGGAAGGATCTTGAGGTGGATGTAGCCCTGAAACCGATACCGGTAGCGCAAAAGCTCCACCGTTGCAATCATCCGATCCATCGTCCGGCGAACACTCTTGAAGATAGCAGAGGACAGAAACAGCCCCTGCACAAGGTTGGCGTAAAACATCTTCATGAAGAGCGAGGCAAGCTCATCCGGGGTAAAGGAGAGCACGGGTCGGTCGGTGCCTCGCCGGTTAACGCAGTAGAGGCAGTTGTTCTCGCAGACGTTGGACATAAGGACCTTCATTAGAAGTATGGACCGTCCGTCAGGCAGGGCGGCAGGATAAATCCAGCGCTCCATATGTCCCCGCTGGCGATGCGCTTTTGGATCGTTCTTCGGGTTGCAACACGCACCGCACAGATCGTACTGAGCCGCCGCGCCCAACGCCTCCAGCTTCTCTTGAGAGTTCACATGTTTACCTTACTCGAAAATCGAAACTTGTCAACCCCCCTCTTTCCCTTTCCTCAGAAACGGCAACTCCCAAAGTCGTAGTGATCAAAGACACAGCAAAAACCTGAAGCCGAGATGAGGTTGGACATTCAACCGATTCGCTCCGTAACCGTCGTCCTTCGGAGCTTCGTCCGTTCGGATACAATAGCACAGGCTACACCACACGTCTGCTGAACAGCTGCGGTGGGACCACCGAAGAATCGTCTTCAATCTTTCCTTCCGCTTCTCCATAGAGACCTTTGGCCGCGTGCGATCTTTTGTCGCAAAGGAACAAAAGGAGCATTAGTTCACCCTCCCCCTACCCCCTCCCGTCAAGACAGGGGTGTAGATTATCCAGTCCAGTGTAGCGCAGACAAGCGAGAAAACCCGTCCGGACCACCGCGCCATGCACGGTGTAGATTATCCAGTCCAGTGTAGCGCAGATAAGAGTGTCTCTCTATCGCCTTTTGCGCACACGCAGGACAGAAGCCGGACTCCGCCCCCTCGGCTACAATCATCTTGATGGGAACTTCATCAACTTCCATGTTTTTTGCTTGACGATCTCGATCCCTTGCTGCCTGGTAACAATGTAGGATCGCACATATCTTCCTTGTTCCACTGGAGACGGTAGGGGGCGATGTTTTAAGTGTGGCGATCATAGATTGTTTTCTCTTTCGGACGGTCGGTATGAGTGCGGGAGTTGCCGCATCAGGTCGAGATGGCTTATCGATACCCGTCAAATCACCCGCCTGGCTAATTCTTAAACGGTTTGAGTAAAAGCCCTAATCCTGCTCTTTACCTATTCCTAAAGCGTGGGAAAGCGCGGAAAGTATCTTGGCGGAAGCAAACTCGGAGGCTTCCTGCTTTTCGTATTGTTCTTTGAGGAAACCCAACGACTTTTCCCCGAAGCGTTCCTCAAGAAAACCTATCTGTGCTGCGCGTACGTCCGCAGGAACCTCTACGTTGGTTATCCGTTCACAGAGCGCGGTAAAACGTTCATCCTCGGTTAACTCATCCCCGCAGTCCTCCGCATCCAGGGTGACTTCCCTTTTACAGCGAGGGCAGTAGATACTCCGCAGGGCCGCAGAAAACCACCCGTTGTATAAGAAACGCAGCTTCATTCGCTTTGAGGAACCAAGGTAGGCAATCCAAAAGATCGAAACAACCAAACCTGCTATGTTGTAGCCGGTTGCATTGCCGGTAAAAAGCTCAACGATGGAGTAGATCGCCATCACTGCAAGGAATCCCACAGCCAGATAAAGGGTAACCGGCTTCCTGAGAACAAAAAACGCGAACAGCACGCCTATGTGCAGGAAGAAAAGCGGAATAAGGAGCGCAGGTGGGGCATTCTGGGACACAACATCCAGCACCGGCCATACATAGGTTATGTCCAATATCCCAACAAGTGTACCCAGGATAAGGATAACCGCGGCTATCTCGTAAAGCAGGAACAGCCACTCTATGAACCCGAACTCCCCGGCGCTGCGCGCCTCTGTTGGGGAGTATTCTTCAAGTAAACGGTTATAGGTCATTGAAGCAAACCTCGAATCAGTTCAAGCAGCTCGTCCGGGGAGGAGAGCACGTAATCGGCCTGATCGGCCAGCTTCTCCCCCACCGCTACTCGAAGTGCACCCTCAGGCAACGCATCAAAACCGTCAAGGTCGGTGGTGTCGTCACCAACGTACACGATCAGCGCGTTGTCTGAGGGACGAAAGTTTTCGACAAGGAAGGAGACCGCGATCCCCTTGTTCATACCTGAAGGACGCAGCTCCACCACATACTTACCTTCGACGATCTCCATCTCCTCGTAGTTCTCAAGTGCTTCAGCTTTGGAGTAAAACTCCTCGAATGCGTGCTCTACCGTTGTTTCGTCGGCGAGGCGGTAGTGCATGGCAACGGCGCATCCTTTGTACTCGATAATTATGCCTGGCCAGTCCACAAGCTCTTCAAGGCTCGCTGCAAAATTATCCAGGTCTTGCTGAATTTCTTCATCATCGAGTATTGACTGTTCAAGTTCTCCAGGCATCTGAAGCTCGCACCCATGGCATCCTGCAAGTGCAACAGGGATTGTGGACGGGATAAACTCCTGCAATTCTGCAAGGCTTCTTCCGCTGAGGATAGCCACGTGAGTCATAGGACGCGCCAGGAGCTGTCGCAGGACTATCTTTAACTCAGGCGGAGGGATAACCGAATCAGGCGTCGGGGTTATATCGATAAGGGTCCCGTCAAAATCCAAAAGCAACAGCAGCCCTGAGGAAGACCTAAGGCGATTCAACAACTCATCCTTCCGGCTCATACCTTCTTCCTCCGTACACTCTTTCCATCGTAGGAAGATTCCTTCAAACGATCCAGGAACGCCCTGCCCCATTTCTCAACGGTTTTGCGGCGCAGACGTTTACGCATCTGGCTCATGCGTGTGCGCCTTTCCGCGACCTTTATCTCAAGCGCTTCCTTGAGCCCGCGGACGAGCGAAGGTATACTGTAAGGATTCACGATCACCGCTTCCTTGAGTTCCTCGGCTGCACCAGCGAACTCCGAAAGCACAAGCATCCCTTTTTGTGGATCCTGAGCCGCCGCATACTCCTTGGCTATAAGGTTCATGCCGTCGCGCAAAGGAGTAACGAAACATATATCCGCGGCGAGATAATAGGTGACGAGTTCCTCAAAAGGCAAGGCGCGGAAGTAATAGTAAACCGGTGTCCAGTCAGCGCGTGCAAATCGGCCGTTGATCCTTCCCACCGCATTCTCAACCTCCCGTCTCATTCGATAGTACTCCGGGATCTGGATGCGGCTCGGAACCGATATCTGTACGAACGAGATCCTGCCCAGATAGCGAGGGTTCTCCTCCAGAAACCTTTCTACGGCATTCAGACGCTCGGGTATTCCCTTTGAGTAGTCCAGCCTGTCCACACTCAGAACGATGTGATCTGCGCCTATATCCTGCCGCAGGCGTTTGGACGCCTCCAGGATTTCTTTTTTAGCAACAAGTTCCTGAATCCCTGCGTAATCCACCCCCATCGGGAACGCCCCTACTTTAACCGTCCGCTTATTGCGAATCAACCCCTTGCCAAAGGAGACGTCCTTTTTTAATATGTCCTCTACCCCATGCAGAAAGTTCTGAACGTACGACCGGCAGTGAAACCCAATAAGGTCGGCTTTTATTAGCCCCTCAAGCAACTCCTTGCGCCAGGGCAGGGTTCGGAAAAGATCAAGAGGCGGAAAAGGTATGTGCCAGAAGAAACCGATCTTCGAACGCACACGCATCGAACGCAGCATCATTGGAACAAGGGCCAGATGATAGTCGTTTACCCAGATGAGATCAGAAGGCTTTGCCTCCTGGGCAACCGCGGCGGCAAATTTTTGATTCACAGCCACATAGACACGCCAGTCTTCCTCAAGATAAGCGGTACGGCCAAGGAAATTATGGGCAAGCGGCCATAACGTGGAGTTGGAAAACCCCATGTAAAAATGCTTGAGTTCGTCAAAATCAAGGGGAATAAGCTTGAGATCAAAGGTAGGATTGGAGGGTGGAATGCGATAGATGTCGGCAGAACAGTTTTCAGGAACGGTTCCCCATGCTATCCACATCCCTTTCGTGGAGCTGAGCACCGGTTCCAGACCGGTAACCATGCCGCTGACGTTGCGGACCATGCGTATGGTGCCGCCAGTTGATTCCAGATAATAAGGACTGCGGTTGGAGACCACCAGAAGACGACGTTTCTTCTTTGCATCAGGTCCGGATAAATTCTTTCGACCGGCCTTTTGTGGCTTGTTGAATTTCACGGCATCATCCTATCTTAGAAAAAGGAATTGTCAAGTATGTTTGAGGTAAATGCCGCCATTAAAGAGGGTCAACGCAACCAGATAGAATCAGTCTCTATCACGAAGCCTTGCGGATACAGCGTAGCCCGAAATAACAAAGAGGAATGTGGAAACTATAGTTACAAGACCGTCGAAAAAGAAGACAGCAAGTGCTAAAAGCGGCAACTGGATGCCGAGAAGTATTAAGGCGACAATCTGAAGCAGGAAGAAAAACCTGAGACGTTTCTCAAGTCCCAGCAACTCAAGGCTGCGTTTGGTGGTAATGAAAAGTATAACTGCCGCCGCCACGATACCCAGCCAGATAAGCCCGATGCTGACACGCATCCATACGTTGGTTATGCCGAAGAAAAACGCCGCCCCCTCGAGTATTGCCTTGACTAATCCCCATATAAGACAACGTATCCATCCCCTGCGAGCAAGCTGTCTGGAAACCAGTATCCGGTAGCGAGCAATCAATGAGTTCATCTTTTCCCTTAAGACGAAACCTCACCCCTGCCTGTTGCTTAATCTCCGTCCGGCGACCGGGCAATAGATCGTTACCAGGTAGCAAGGGGTTTAGATCGCCCCCCTTCATTCGGTCAGTCGCGATGACGGAGGATGCTTGGTTGTGTCCTTCCAGCTATTGTCTCCGAACGAACGGAGTTCCGAAGCTACAGTAAGGGCGACGCATGCGTCGCCCCTACTACTTGTGAGCGGAGCGTAAGCTCCGACCGTAACACACCATAATTATGAGAATGCCTCGAAGGGGTACGGGTGTGTTACGGGTACTGGTGTGTTACGGGAGGGCTTGACAATCCATTTTAGCAAACTATAATACGGTTAGCGGGCGAAAGCCCGATCAAAACCAAGAAAAGCAAGAAAAGGAGGTCTGCAAAATGGCTGGCAAGATAAAGAGATACGAGCCCTTCTTTGGGCTTGAAGGTCTGCGTCGTGACATGGATCGGCTTTTTGATTCCTTCCTCGGCCGCATGCCAAGTGAGGAGTATGCTGCCCTGTGGACTCCTGCCGTTGACGTGGAGGAGACAAAGGATTCCCTGGTTGTCCGTGCCGAGATCCCAGGCATGAAGAAGGAAGAGATCAAGATCCAGACCGTTGGCGACAACCTCGTGGTCTCCGGCGAACGCAAGCATGAAGCCGAGGAGAAGGGTCGTCACTTCCATCGGGTGGAGCGCACCTACGGGAAGTTCCAGCGGACTCTCGCGCTTCCAGTAGAGGTCGAGCCGGACAAGGCCAAGGCTTGCTACAAGGAAGGGGTTCTGGAGATCACCTTCCCCAAGTCTGAGAGGGCCAAGGCCAAAGAGATCGAGATCGAGGTAAAATGACACCCAGCGCGTCTGCTGCGCAGCCGCGCTGGGACCCCGGACTATTGCCCCTTTTTGCCCTTCGGGCAAAAAGATCGCAGGAAACAACGAAAGGGCCGGTTATAAACCGGCCCTGGCTTTTTTAATTGATCTCCGATCTTTTTTCCGCAAGGCGCTTGCGCCAGAGGGAAAGTAATGCTCGCTTTTGACTAACGGACAAAAGATCGGAGGAATGAATCACAAGCCAACCGTTAAGGTTGGCTTTCATTTTATCAAACTGCGATCTTTTTAGCCTTCCAGGCTAAAAAGGAGCATTTAATTGGGGT
>JAYELY010000283.1:0-9450 GCA_034717795.1 Caldifarciminota bacterium | reverse complement strand
TTCTGGCCGGAACCCCCACCGACTGGAACGCAGCAAGGACGATGGTTTCAGAGATGTTTGCAGATCTTAAGGATCTGGAAGGTATCGAAAGTGTAGTCCTTTACGACGCCAGATACTCTTCCGACGATGCTGGATACCTCGTGCGTACGCAGCTTGCCGAGACTCTAAAAAAACGCGGCATAGAAGTTTACCTTTCCGCACCCCTCGGTGCCGAGCCTCAAGTGGAGTTGCGCTACCTTGTAAACCAGCTGCGTGTGGTTCATAAACGCAGCTACCGCAAGCTGCTCCTGGGACGCAGGATGATCGAGCGATGGGTACAGGCAGACGTGGAGATAACATTGATGAAGGATAACAGGATTATTTCACAACAGCGTTTTGTTGACGAACAGAAAAGCGTGTTCCCTGAAAGCGAACTGGACCTGGTGCGTTCCCCGTTAACCCAGGAGTACTACACCTCATCGTCGGCAGGCAGTCTGTGGGAACCGCTGCTGGTAACCGTGATAGTGGGAACGCTTATCTATATCTTTTACGCCCCGAGCAGTCAATGAACTACCGGGATACCATCCATCTACCCAGCACGAGGTTTCCGATGCGGGCAAAACTCCCGGAACGCGAGCCGGAAATCTTAAAATTCTGGCAGGAAACTCGTATCTATGAACGTATGATCGACGCCCGGAAATCCGGCGAGACCTATATCCTTCATGACGGTCCTCCCTACTCGAACGGGAATATCCACATGGGGTTGGCTCTTAACAAAGTCGTTAAGGACTTTGTAATCAAATACCATTCCATGAACGGCTACTTTGCACCCTACGTACCTGGATGGGACAACCACGGGATGCCCATCGAGAACAACGTTCTGGATGAGTTCCGCAAAGGGGGTATCGAGATTGACCGCCTGGCCGTTCGCAAGCGCTGCCGGGAGTATGCGAAGAGGTTTGTGGATATTCAACGCGAGGAGTTCAAGCGCCTGGGTGTGTTGGGTGAATGGGACAACCCCTATCTCACCATGTCTCATCTGTACGAGTCCGAAATCCTGCGAATATTCGCCAAGCTGGTCCAGCGCGGCTATATATACAGGGATCTGCGCCCCATCCACTGGTGCACCACCTGTCAGACCGCCCTGGCCGACGCAGAGATCGAGTACAAGGAGAAACGCTCCCACTCCATCTGGATACGCTTTCCGCTACACCAGGACCCTGATGGGATCTTCACAGGCAACAAGGATGATTCCTACGCCCTCGTGTGGACCACCACCCCCTGGACTATACCGGCCAACCTTGCACTCACCGTGCGTCCGGACTTCGAGTACTACGTGCTGAAGAAGGGCGACGAGCGCTACCTTCTGGCCAAGGCGCTCTATGAACAAACGGCCAAAGAACTGGGATGGAGGGTGGAAGAGATTGAGATAGAGCGCCGTGTAACCGGCGAGCAACTCAGAAACCTCAAGTTCAGACATCCAATCTTCGATCGCCCCTCGCCGGTATTGGAGGGTGATTTCGTTACCTCAGATCAGGGAACCGGCATCGTGCACACCGCTCCCGGACACGGGGAAGACGATTTCCGTATCGGCAAACAATACGGGCTGGCGATCCTTTCTCCGGTGGACGAGGAGGGACACTTCACCAGCCAAGCAGGGGAGCGTTTCGCAGGGCTGGATCTACAGCGGGGCAACGAGGAGGTGCTGGCCGCACTTACAGAGGCCGGGAACCTTCTGAAACAGGACGTGCTTGAGCACCAGTATCCTTACTGCTGGCGATGCCATTCACCATTGATCTTCCGCACAACTCTGCAGTGGTTCATGAGCGTGGATCACGAGGACCACCGTGAGAAGGCGTTGGCCGAGATCGAGAAGGTGAAGTGGGTACCGTCCGAATCCTATGAGCGCATCAAGGCGGCGATCCAGACTCGTCCTGACTGGTGCCTTTCGCGACAGCGGTTCTGGGGTGTTGGCATTCCGGCTTTCTACTGCAACGACTGCGGCGAGGCGATACTTGACGCCGATCTTGTAAACCGCACAGCTGATCTGGTGAAAGAGCATTCCGCGGACTTCTGGTTCCAGCCGGATGTAATGAAGCACTACCAGGACGTCTCCTGCCCCAAGTGCAAAGGTAAGAACCTGAGGCCGGAGGAAGATATCCTTGACGTATGGTTCGATTCATCGTGTTCCTCACTGATCGTCTGCCGCAACTGGGAAGGGCTGCGCTGGCCGGCTGATTTGTTCCTGGAGGGTCCGGACCAGCACCGCGGATGGTTCAACGTATCGCTCATGACTGGCCTCGGTGCGGAGAATACGACTCCTTACTCAACCGTGGTCACCAACGGCTGGGTGGTTGATCAGGAAGGCAAGGCGATGCACAAGTCGCTGGGGAACTACGTCTCTACCAAAGACATCGTGGATCATTACGGGGCAGACGTACTGAGGCTTTGGGTGGCTTCTTCGGAGTTTACCCGCGACGTAAGGGTAAGCCAGGAGATACTTGACCGGGTAATCGACGCCTACCGAAAGATTCGCAACACCCTGCGCTTCCTGCTTGGAAATCTTGCAGACTTCGACTCCGAGCACCGGATCGAGGTTGAAAAACTCCCTCCCCTGGAGCGATACATACTCCACGAGCTGCAGAAACTGATTGCAAAAGTGAGGGATGGCTTTGACAGCTTCGCTTACCACCATGCCTTTCAAGCGATATACAACTTCTGCAGTGTGACGTTGTCAAGTTTCTACCTTGACGTGCTCAAGGACACACTGTACACAAGGGCTAAAAACTCCGAGCGCAGAAGAGCCGCCCAGACGGTGATGGCCGAAGCGTTGGATAAACTTATACGTGTGCTCGCTCCCCTTGCCAGCTTCACCGCCGAGGAGGCCTATCGTGCATCGCCCTTAGAAAAAACCGAAGAGAGTGTTTTCCTGCTTGACTTCCCCAAGGTAAATCCCGAACTTGAGGATCGCGAGCTCGCCTACGAGTTCTCCCAGCTCCTGACTGTACGCGACGAGGTCCTTAAAGCTCTGGAATCCGAACGCAGCGCCGGGAATCTCAAAGCGTCAATAGACGCAAGGGTGAACCTCGCGGCCAAGAACGAGGCTTTGGCCAATCTGCTTCGCAAGTACGAACCACAACTTGCGGAGCTATTCATAGTTTCACAGGTCGATCTCGTGGACTACGACGAGACGCCGGAAGAAAGCAGAAAGGACTTGCTGGCGATAGCAATCCGGAAGCCCAAGGGAGAAAAATGCGTGCGCTGCTGGCTGTGGTCTGAGAGTGTGGGAGGACATCAGGACCACCCGGAGATCTGCGATAAATGCTATGAGGCTGTAGTTGATGACCAAACGTGATCGGCAAAGATATGCGCGCAAACTTCTTGAAGAGAAACTGCGCCTGCTCAGAGAGATAGGTGTTAAGGAAGAGGAACTCGCCGAGTTGGCCCGCGAAGCATCAGGCGACCTTTCAAGTTTCACCTTCCATATGGCCGATCAGTCCGGTGAAACCTATTGGAGAGAGCTTAAGGCAAGTTTGACCTCAGAACAGACACGCATCCTGCGGGACATAGACGAGGCACTCAAGCGCATCTACGACGGCACATTCGGAATATGCACACGCTGCGGGGCCAAGATTCAAAAGGAAAGACTGGATTACGTACCATATGCAAAGCACTGCATCAAGTGTCAGCGCTCGCTAGAAGACTCCTGAACTCCTTATCCAAACCCTCGAGCAGGGCCCTGTATCCTCTGACCTTTAAGGTCACGCTCTCGGGTTCTTCGATCCGTTCCAGCACATCCCCTGCTTCGTAGAAACGGTGCTCCCACTCGGGATATGAGTGGGGGATCCTGACCTCCAGCTCCACCAAAATCCCTGCGACAAGCTCCCGGATGTATCTGCGCAGACCCTCCAGGCCCTGTGAGTGAAGGGCCGACACGAAGATCGCCTCTTCGTATCGTCGGGACAGCTTTTCCGCTACCGCCTCGTCGAACAAGAGGTCGCTCTTGTTAAGCACAAGCACCCTTGGGATTTGATCTGCACCCAACTCGACAAGATGGCGTTCGACAACCTCTATCTTTTGATCGAGATGCCGATCACTCGCGTCAGCCACGTGAAGCACAACATCGGCCTCGGATATCTCCTGCAGCGTTGCCCGGAAACTTGCAACGAGCTGGGTAGGCAGGTTCTTGATGAAACCCACCGTATCGGTAAGGAGCATGGGGATGTTTTCTTCAAGTTCAACCACGCGGGTAGTGGAGTCAAGGGTGGAAAAGAGCCTAGAGGAGACAAAGGTGTGTTCGGCGGCTAGTGCGTTGAGAAGTGTCGATTTCCCGGCGTTGGTATACCCGGCCATGGTGACGGTTAAAAGCTTCTTGCGTTGCTTTCGCTGGGTTTCCCGCTCACGTTCGATGTGATCGAGTTCCTTCTTCAAACGGCTGATCCGCTCCTGGATGCGGCGTCTGTCCACCTCCAGCTTGGTTTCTCCAGGGCCGCGCGTGCCGATTCCCACGGCACGGCCGCCGAGCGCGCCTGAACGACCTCCCAGACGCGAAAGCTCGAGTCCCCAGCCTGTAAGCCTGGTGTACCGGTATTCAAGCTGGGCAAGCTCAACCTGGGTCTTGGCTTCCCCACTGCGCGCATGAAGGGCGAAGATGTCGAGTATCAACGCGGTTCGATCAATGGTGCGGCGATTGAGTTCCTCGGCAATGAAACGCAGCTGGGTAGGGGTGAGAGGGTTATCGAATATCACGAGGTCAATATCGAGCTGACTTGCGACCGCCTTAAGGTAGGCAAGCTTGCCGCGTCCCACGAAGCTGCGTGGATCAGGCTTTTGCCGGATCTGGAGTATCTTTTCTACAACCTCTCCACCGGCGGTCTCGGCCAGAGCGGCGAGTTCGGCAAGGCTGTCCACCGCGTCCCAGCGCAAGCGGTTATCCGGAGCAACCGCTACCAGAAGTGCGCGCTCAGGCCTTGGCTTTTCTTGTGAGAACATAGATAAACCGCCTCGCAGCCGTGAATGCGGTGCCCGCAAGAAGGCCTCGTATAACCCAATTCATATGGGCCGGGATAGCGATCAAGGCCACCCCTATAATGAAGACCCGCGTCGGCCTGTCAAAGACCCCAACCGAACAGTCGATGCCCACCCCTTCGGCGCGCGCGCGGATGTAACTTATAGAGTAAGAGACGAAAAGAAGGGCGAACAGCAAGGCACAATCGAGTTTGCCGAAACCGAAGAAAAGAAAGATCCCAAGGAAGATAATGAACTCCGAGACCCGATCAAGCACCGAATCGAGAAACGCCCCCTTGGGTGAGGTCTTTCCAAGCGCCCTTGCCACCTCCCCATCCACCGTATCCCAGGCGGCGGCAAAAAGAATAACCCCGCCTGCGGCACGAATCCAGCCTATGGCACCACTTTCATAACCTCGGTACATGAGGATAAAAGCCACGCCGGTGAACAGAATGCCGGCTGCGGATATAACCGCAGGAGGCACCTGGAGCCTGACAAATGCCTTAACCAGCGGCGAGAGAAGCCACCGAAAGCCCTCATAGACCTTACTTCGTGTTTCCTGATACCAGGACAACGAACTCTCCTTTTAAGGGGATTTCTTTTAATGTCTCGGGAAGATTCTCAAGATCGGTGCGCACCACCTGCTCAAAGCGCTTGGTAAGCTCGCGCGCAAGCACAACCTTGCGCTCAGGACCGAGAACTTCGAGGAGATCGCGAGCTGTTTTGGGCAACCGAAGTGCGGTTTCATAAAGGATTACGGTGCCCCGCTCATCGGCAAAGGAACGAATCTGGGTCTTGCGTCTTCCCGATTTCTTCGAAAGGAACCCAACGAACAGGAACCGGTCGGTGGGTAGCCCTGAGACCACCAGTGAAGCAAGGATAGCTGAGGGACCGGGTACGGGCACGACCGAGACTCCCTGAGAGATGGCGGCTCGAACCAAGTAGAACCCAGGGTCGGAGATGCCGGGGGTTCCAGCGTCCGATACCAGGGCAAGGCTCTCGCCGTTTGCCAATCTGGCGAGAAGGGAAGGGGTTCGCGCTTCCTTGTTTACGTCGTTATAGGAGATAAGGGGTCTGTGGATATCGTAGTGTGCAAGCAAACCCCTGGTGCGGCGGGTATCCTCACATACAACGAGATCGACCACCTTCAAGGTCTCAAGCGCCCGCAGTGTGACATCGGCCATGTTGCCTATCGGGGTGCTCACTACGTATAGACTGCCTCGCTGGATCAAAAGATCTGTTCTTTGATGTGGTCAAAAAACTTCAGGTTATTGAGCGCAAACCGGTAGTCCTGAAGAGCCTTACGGAAAACGGTGATGTGCCTGCCGCCGGAGATGGTGGAAAGCGAGTCCGCAAGCAGGTTGAAGAAGGCGGCAAAACCTTTAACCAGGCTGTCTGGATCCACCTTGGGTTCGCCCGTGAACCTGGCATCATCTGTGATCTCCAGGCCCTCGAAGAATGTATGCTCCTTGGCAACACCTTTAATCGAGATCTCTGCTATCTTCTTCACGATGTTACGTCCCAGGATCGCCGTGAACTCCTCAAGCAGACGGTTTGCAGAGGTCATCAAAAGTTCAACCTGAGCGGATGTTGCGTATGCCGCCTCCTCAGGCACCTCGCGAATGATCTTTATGGAAAGCTCCGAATCACATTCCCTCAGGTACTTCAAGAGGTCATCTGGGGTTCGCCCGCCCGGGGCCAGATATACGGTGGAAACCTCACCCTCCTTAACAAGAACGTAGGATTTCTCGTTGCTGCGAGTTATCACGAGTATGCCTGAAAAGTTCTGCACCGACAGGTCACGCAGGAGATTCAGCGCAGGCGTGCTGCGAGCATTCACCTCCCGAATAACGTTTTCATCACGCAGGCCGACAGTCATCATCGCCAAAAGCTGATCGTCAGCGAACGCAACGTTAACGAGTGAGGAGTCGGTGTGTTTGATCTTGTTCTCTACGTCCTTGAGGGAGATCTCTTTGTTGGGGACGTTGTTGGCCACACGCACAATATTTGTAAGCTCCCCCTGGCGAACGAGCAGGATATCGAAGGAATCCGGGTAGTCTATGATAACGTAATAGGAACGCTTAAAGGCCCGGTGCTTCTTGGCAAAGTGCAACAGCTCATCGAGATCGACGAACTCGGCACGCAGCGAAAAAAGAACCAGCTTCTCCCTTGGAAATCTCATGTCTCTTCGCTATCAAATACCAACTTACCTTCCTCAAGTCTCACGTGATACGAACGTCGTCCCTCTCCCTCTATAAGTATCCTGGCCAGAGGGTTGGCAACAAGCCGCTCTATGGCTCTCTTAAGGGGCCTTGCCCCGAATCTTGCATCAAATCCTTCGCGTATCAAAAGCTCCTTTACCTCATCTGTGAAACGAACCTTGATTCCTTTATCCTCCAGCATCTCTTTAAGATGCCCGAGCTGCAGCTCCACAATAGAACTCATATGTTCCAGCGTAAGCGGCTTGAACACCACTATCTCGTCAATACGGTTCAGGAACTCGGGCCTGAAGCTCGCTCTCAGGTGATGATCGAGTGCTTGCCTGGCAAGCTCGCCGCCGCTGTCAAGTATCTCCTGTGAAGCGATGTTTGAGGTCATGATAATCACGGTATTGGCAAAGTCAACCGTTCGACCCTGGCCGTCGGTAAGACGTCCGTCGTCCAGAAGCTGAAGAAGAATATTAAACACGACAGGATGCGCCTTCTCAACCTCGTCGAGAAGGATAACCTGATATGGTCTTCGGCGCACCGCCTCGGTAAGCTGACCCCCTTCCTCGTACCCCACATAGCCCGGAGGCGCACCCACAAACCGGGCGACCGAGTGTTTCTCCGAGTACTCGCTCATATCCATTCGCAGGAGGGCCGCCTCGTCATCGAACAGGAACCACGCAAGGCTTCGGGCAAGCTCGGTCTTACCCACGCCGGTAGGTCCGAGGAAGAGAAAGGAACCGATAGGCCGATTCGGGTCCGAAAGCCCTGATCGTCCCCTGCGGATCGCGTCCGCAACCGCACGAACCGCATCGTCCTGATCAATAAGCCGCTCGTGGATGCGCTCTTCCATCATTAAAAGCTTTTCGGCCTCTCCTTTGAGCATGTTTGCAACCGGTATCCCTGTCCAGCGCGAGATGGTCTCTGCAATATGTTGAGCTTCGAGCGTCCGGCCTATCCCCTTATCCTTGAGGTAAGCGTTGCGGTCTTTAACGTAGTCTGCCTGGATACGATCAGCCTCCTCCTTTAGCCGTGCCGCACGCGCGTAATCCTGCATCTTGACCGCCTCCTGCCCCTCGCGGGTGAGTTCAGCCAGCCGCCGCTCCTTCTCCTTCAGCTCGGGGGGAAGGGAGTAGATGTCGAATTTGAGGTGAGCCGCCGCTTCGTCTAGCACGTCGATCGCCTTATCCGGAAGATGTCTTCCGGTAATGTAGCGTGCCGAGAGTCTGGCCGCCGCTTCGATGGCATCATCTGCGATCTTCACCCCGTGATGCGCCTCGTAGCGATCGCGGAGCCTTGCAAGTATCTGGGTCGTCTCCTCGATCGTAGGCTCGTCCACATATACAGGCTGGAACCGACGCTCCAGGGCGCCGTCCTTCTCGATGTGCTCGCGGTACTCCTTGAGCGTAGTGGCGCCAACGCATTGTATCTCGCCCCGTGACAGGGCGGGCTTGAGAAGGTTGGATGCGTCAAGCGCGCCCTCCGCAGCACCCGCGCCGACTATGGTATGCATCTCGTCTATGAACAGGATAACTCTACCGCGATTCTCTTTGAGCTCCGCAAGAACCGCCTTCAGGCGCTCCTCGAACTCGCCGCGGAACTTGGTGCCGGCAACAAGCTGTCCCATGTCAAGCGCAAGAACCCGTGAGTTGCGAATAATCTCAGGCACCTCGCCCGCGACTATCTGCTGCGCAAGCCCTTCAACTATCGCGGTCTTACCCACACCCGCCTCACCTATCAGCGCAGGGTTGTTCTTGGTGCGCCTGGAAAGTATCTCAATCACCCGGCGGATCTCTTCGTCGCGGCCGATCACCGGATCAAGCTTACCCTCCTTTGCAAGTTGAGTGAGATCGCGTGTGTACTTCTTAAGTGACTGGTAGTGGCTCTCCGCGTCAGGAGAGGTAACACGCTGCGTGCCTCTTATCTTCTGCAGAGCCTGGTAGACCTTGTCGGTCGTAACGCCGAAATCTCGTAGCAGCCGGGCGGCCAGACCTTCCCGCTCCTCGGTCATGGCAAGGAAGAGATGCTCGGTGCCTATATAGGTGTCCTTGAGCCGACCGGCCTCCTGTGACGCCCTGTCCAGCACACGTTTAAGGCGCGGAGCAAGGTAGATCTGCTCGGTCCCGCCGCCTGCGCCTGTGACCTTGGGCAAGCGATCAAGCTCGCGCTCCAGGCGTTCGGCAAAATGCTCGGAAGCGATTCCCATCTCCGATAGAATCTGCGGCACAAGTCCCTGCTGTTGCGTGAGCAGCCCGAA
>JAYELY010000282.1:0-9534 GCA_034717795.1 Caldifarciminota bacterium | reverse complement strand
CGGTGCTCATTTCCTACCCCTGTGGTTTACAAAATCACTCAGGCTTTCCCTGAGCTTGAGCACGGCGTGATGGTAGTTCGCCTTGACCGCTCCTTCGGAGATGCCGAGGATTTCAGCAATCTCCGCGTGAGGGCGTTCTTCCTCGTATCGCATGTGGAAGATCGCGCGCTGACGAGGAGGAAGTTCGTCTACGGCACGCGCCACCGCAACCTGCAGTTCCCATTGACGCGAAGCTTGCGTAGGACTCAAGCGACTTTCCATCCTGTCAAGATCAAGATCGGCCATGCGCAATCGGGAGCCTTTGCGTAACTTGTTGAGGATATGGTTGAGGGCGATTCGGTAGAGCCAGGTTGAGAAGCGTGCCTCGCCCCGAAAACGTTTAAGAGAGCGGTAGGCCTTCACGAACGACTCCTGGACCGCATCCTCGGAGTCGGCACGGTTGTGAAGCATCCTCCACGCCAGGGCGTAAAGCCTTGCCTCGTAGCGCCGCACCAGGACCTCAAATAGATCCTTCTCGCCTTTCTTGACTCGCTCGATAACCTCATGATCTTGCATCTCCTCATCACCTGTTAGACACGTAAGAGGCGAAAAGGTTTAACGGTTATCGGCACGCCCCATAATAAGAACTAACCCGCCCCTGTCAAGTCTCAAGGTGTTGACAATTTGCCTCCCATCTGCTATCCTTCGCCATGTGGGCGTATCTGGCTTTAGTTTGTCTCCTGGAGGTATTTAATCCAATTTCAGGCGTAGGTCTTGACCAGTGCCACGGCACAGCCTGCGTTGATATTGATCGCGATGGGCTGTACGACGTAATCATCGCCTCGGATTCAGGAGTATACTACTACCACAACGATGGAAGTGGTAATTTTACGTCATCATCGCCAATCAGACTTTATTCAGACCCGGCCAATGCGGTCTTTGTAGGAGAACTGGTTAAAGATGACGGATACCTTGATCTCCTGGTTGCCACCCCTGAGGAAAACCGCATCCTGGTGAATACCGGTAATGATACGAACTTCAATCCGATTCTTTTGGGCGAAACTGAAGTGAGCCATGCCGCAGCTCTGGTCGACTTCGACCTGGATGGTGACCTTGATATATTTGTAGCAGGTGAAGCATCAAGGCTTTACAGAAACGATCAGGATTCCTTTGCCCCAATCCAGTCATTCCCAAAAGGTTTTGCTGTATCGTTTGCAGACTACAACTCTGACGGACGGCCTGATTTCGCTTTGGCTGCCGAGGACAGCGTTCTGTTTTACGCAAGCCCCGGCTTCACCCTGGACACGGCGATAGGGGCGGTTGCACCTCGCGGGCTTTGCTGGCTCGACTGCAACGCAGACAACATGCTGGATCTTGCCGTTGCTGACTCGGCAGGGCCGAACCTTTTGATTAAACGAACCACTTCTGGATTTGTATCACAAGAGATAGATACGGTGAACGCGCCCAGCGTTGCCGTTGCCGCCGGGCACTTCTGGGGGGAACCAGGGGCTGATCTTTTGTTTATAAATCACGGAACCGCGGATCACCTGTTCCGGGGTTCACTGAACGGCGAGTTTTCCACTTCGCCTGACGACACCGTGTCCTTTGAGAACAACAACCAGGGCAGGGCGGTGGCGCTGGCCGATCTGGACCGGAAGAACGGGATCGACGCCGTGGTTGTAGGTTCACCGGAAAACGCCATCTACCTGAGCGACGTAACCAGTATAAACAAGGTAACCGTAAACCTCAAGGGACGCCGTGATCTGGCGGCAAGCCTTTCTAACACCATGGCCGCCGGAGCGTTGCTGAGGCTTTACGAGAACGGCGATCTTTGCGGCTTCTGGGAGATTCAAGCAGGTTCAGGCCACGCAGGACAGGACGCCCCGCAAAAGATCCTTCCGCTCCCCACGACGACAGGCCATTTGCTTACGATCCAGTGGCCGCGTTCAGGGGTGATTGATTCGATCCCGCTCGATACCTTCACCCTGCCAGTGCTGATAGACGCCTGCGAGGATATAACCCCTCCCCTGCCTCCAGAAAGCCTTCGGTGTACGTCCCACGATTCGCTTTCCTGGTCAAACGACAGCAATGTGAGATTCGAATGGAATGCGGCCCAAGACCCGCATGGAAGCGGTATTGCCGGCTACAGTGTCCTATGGAGCAAGGACACCCTCGCATACCCTGACGACGAGGTGGAAACCTCTGATACCCTCATGACCGATAGTACGGATCTCGAAGGAGACTCCTGCTTCTTCTTCATCTCGTCGGTTGACTCGGTAGGCAACGTCTCTGCACCCCTGCGTTACGCGCCTTTGAAGCTGGATTTTCATCCGCCGGACAGTATCGAGCTGATTCATCCTTCCCCCTACTCGTATCTGAACGACACCTTTGTGAGGTACGAATGGAGTGCCGGGGTTGATACTCTTTCAGGGATAGGCTCCTACAGCATGGAGGTTTCGAATCGCCACGACTTCCTGGGCCGAAAAGCGGACAGCCTGCTTGATACCCGGGATACCTTCTACCAATCCGCCGCCAACCTTGGGGAGATGTGGCATTACTGGCGGCTGACAGTGAAAGATGCAGCAGGGAATACCGATACCATGCCGTCCCAGCAAAACGACACCTTGGGAATACCGTTTAACGTTGACGTTACCGCGCCGGTGGTGGTTATGAGGGGGGTAATTCCACAGCCGGGAGACACCGCTGCGACCAATACCAACATAATCGTCCAGTTCAGTGAACCGATGTTGCCCGGTTTGGCTCGCGCGGATACCAATTATATCCTGCAGCAGAACAATATGGATGTTCCGTTCACGGTGGATTCGCTCGATCTCTATCGTTTTATGCTCGATCCCACAACCCTTCTTTAACCTGAAAACGACTATACCTACGTAAAGGTACGTCGGCGGATAACCGATCTTGCAGGAAACAGGTTGGCTGCAGATACCTTTTTTTGGAGTTTCAGAACGGGTAAAGCGCCTGATCTTGAAGGGCCGGAGGTGGACAGTGTTACCATAACCCCCAACCCGACCGGCGGACGGAAGACAGTAAATATCCAGGCACGGGCCACGGATGAGCACCACGGCGGAGGCGTGCCGATAAGGTGCGTTTTCTTCATCGATGATTCCCCTGATACCAACGAGATGCAACTCGCCGACGGAACCTATAACTCCCAGGTAGAACTCTATACCTTCGATCTTGACGTTGATACCTTTGAAGATAGTTCCTACCTCTTGTCCTTTAGATCTATGGATGGTTCTCAAAACTGGGGAGATGAAAAAATTGATACGTTGGATGTAAGCGGTGATACTACCCCGCCTAAACTGACGATTGACGTTCTGAATGATACAACTCGTCTTTACATCGGGGACACGCTTTCGCTTGAGGTTACCTCCGACGAACCGCTTCGCAGTCTTGCGGTGGCCTTCTCACAGATTACAGAACAGGACTCTTTCTATAGTCAACTATCCGTTTCCATTCCGGATGACTCTGTGTTCTTTAGGGTAGACGTTCATCTTTCCGGTTTCCCAGCAGGACGTATTGATGGCGTGGCAACCGGCAGGGACAAGGGCGGAAACTTAGGAACCACCACCTTTGGTTTTCCTCTTCTCTCAGGTGATCTTTTACCCCCAGACAAGGCCTTTGCAGCACCCAACCCGGCCTCGGATGACGTCGGAATCTACTTTACCCCGGGAGAAGGAGTGCAGGCAAGCCTGCGGGTATTTACCATAGACGGTCACGAGGTCTGGAATCCCGATCCTGTTGAAGAAGCTCAGGGCGGAGAACGTTCAGTATTCACCGCCGACGTATCCCGGTGGCCTGTGGGCCTTTACATCTTCGTGCTCCAGGCGACCAATGACCAGGGACAAAAAGCAAAAGTCAAGAAGGTGTTCGCGGTGGTAAGATGAGGCTTTTTCTTCTTCTGATAGCGGGCGTTCCCTCGCAGGGTGTGCGCGAGTTCCTTATCCCCACCTCACCCATAGCGGCACTTTACGCAGAGGCATTGGTCGCCTCGCAGGAAAGGGGCGCTTTCCTTGCCAACCCGGCACTCGCTGTCAAAGAACCCTACCCTTGCGTCCACCTTGCACATACCGAGTGGTTTGCCGGAACCCGCAGGGAACGCGTCGACTTCCTGTTGCCCACAACCTGGGGCACGCTGGGGATTGGCGCTGGCGGCTTTCATGTGTGGAATCTTGAGCATCGTGACGACCCGGACGACCTGCCGGAGACCTTCTCGGCATACAATACAGACGTTGCGTTAAGGTATGCGCGAGGTATAGGAAGATTCGCTCTGGGCGCTGAGGCCGGGGTATTCTTCCAGCACATCTACCGCTACTCGGCAACAGGGTTTCACGGATCGCTGGGTGCGAGCTTTAACAAAAAACCATTTTCTGTTGGACTTTCCATAATCGATCTTGGCCCGAACGTAAAGCTCTCGAACGAAGCCACACCCTTACCGACCAGGGTCCAGGCAGGTGCATCCTGGAACCCTTCGCTGCCTTTTAAGCTCCAGACCGGCCTGTCCTATGCTTTTGACGGAGCGTTCAACGCATCGGCAGGGATAGACGGAACGTTATTCAAGCTCCTTCATCTGCAGTTCGGTGGCGGATACGGTGCGCGTCCACGCGCGGGTGCCGGAGCCTCGATTGAGTTTAAACATCTACAGATCGGCTACTGCACGGTGTGGAGAGCGGGAATCGGATTAACACACCACATAGGCGCAGCCGTGATCTTCCCTCCGTCCGAACGCGAAGACCCACTTACGGCAACTATGATGCAGACTTCCCGGACGTTCGTTGAAATCGGAAAGCGCGACATGCTGAATCGGGACTACAAGCACGCCGCAGAACAGTTCGATCTTGCGTTAGTCTGGTGGCCGGATAACCCGGAGGCCCAGGCCGGTTACAACGACGCCCTGGCAAATGAACGGGAGCGGCAGATAAGCCTGCATCTTGACGCGGCCCGCTCACACCAGGAAGCAGGCGAGTATCTGGATGCACTGCGTGAGTACGAGTTCGTGCTCTCTTTAGCCCCTGACAACGCGCTCGCACTCTCAGGAATGGCCGACATGCAGCTGGAAATGAAACAGATGCCTATACTTGCAAAGGGGCAACTTCCCGAAGATGCGGTCAGACTATTCAAGGCAGGTGTGGAAGCCTTCCGCAACGATCGCTTCAAGCAGGCGCTTGCCTACTGGCAGGAGGTCAAGGAGCGCTTCCCATATCTTGAAGAGATAACCCCGTTCATAAGCCTTGCTGTTCAGCGTAGATACGAGCAGATAGACAGCCTTATGCTGGCCGCTTACGCCGCACGGGAGCAGAATGCCTTGCCTCAGGCACTCAAGCTGGTAGAGCAGGTTCTCAAAATTGACCCCACAGAAGGTCGAGCGCATACTTTTAGAGAGGAAATAACGAGCTTGATACACAGAAAGAGCTCCGAGCTGCTGGCCGAAGCCCTGGACTACTTCGATTCCAGACGATACGATCTTGCGGCAAAGACGTTCAACCAGGTGCTTGCGATAGACCCAGGCGATCCTACGGCCAAACGATACCTTGAACGCCTGCAAAAGGGGGAAAAACTCAAACGATCCGATCTGGAACAGCTCAACGTATACGCCACCAGTGCTTACGCCCTGGGGGATTACGATACCGCCATCCGTATCTGGGAACAGATACTTGCCATTGACTCCACCTTTGCAAATCTCCAGCGGAACCTTGAACGCGCAAGACGAAAACAAACCATACTCCGATCCCCTTGACGTTGGTAAAAATTCGCTTAGACTAACCTGTAAATTATTGAGAGGTGAAAGATGAAAAAGGTAACCTTAGCCGTCTTGACGGCAGTCCTATCTTTATTTTTAGTGTCTCTGGGGTGCAGTAAAGGGCCCCAGCCGCCCAGGCTCCTCTATCCGGAGGACGGCGCAATCCTGCTCAACATGCCCTTTTACTGGTCAACCGTGCCTGAAGCCGAAAACTACCTCTTCGAGATCGCCACAGACCAGGTCTTCGCAAATGTTATCCTGGATGAAGTCCTTGCAGACACCGCCTACCAGATTCAAAACACTGAGATTTTCCAGACAGGCATCACGATTTACTACTGGCACGTGTACTCAGGTGACGGGAAAGGATGGGGCGAGGCTTCCGAGAGACGGTCGTTTACAATCGCCGGTGGAGGCAAGTCTTGGGGAAGCTTTTGATGAAAGCCTTTGCCGCTGCATTCGTTGTGCTGATCTTCTCAACTCTCGCCTGCCTCCTAAGCCCGGATTCGCCAGACCTTCTTTACCCACCGGACGGCGACACCATCTCAGGCAGTCAGGTTACGTTCTCGTGGAGCGCGGTCGGGGATGCAACATACTACAAGCTTGAGATTTCTGCCGACGAGTACTTTACCAGCACGGCGGTGAGCGAGGACTCGGTTGACGGCACGTCATACACGGTGGATTTGGGGTATGAGACCAGCCCGCTTAACGGCCAGAGGACCTACTACTGGCACGTGGCGGCTTTTAAGGAGGGCTGGGGCTCGTGGTCAGAAGTCCGCAGCTTCTACAACGCCAACCAGAAACACCCGTAACCCGCACCCCTTCGGGGCATTTTCATTATTACTGGAGCTTGCGCTCCGCTTTTAAGGACATAACACACCACAATTGTCATTGCGAGCATCCGAAGGATGCGAAGCAATCTCAGAGGGGTTGACATAACCTTAGTTTAAGAGTATATTTGGGGGAATAGGAGGCATCAATGAGTGATAGAAAAAGGTATTGGAGTGAGTTCCCAAGCGATATTTTCCCTGACCCACCAGAATCAGAACTTGCACATGCAAATGAAAATATGATTCAACCAGCCTACTTTTTTCGTAGCCGCGAAGATGCAGAAGGATGTTTAAGAATCCTGAAGGATACACTCCAGTATAGCCAACTTGTTAAAAACGCTTGGGTTCAAAAAGTCACCCTTTCAGCGACAGGAGAAGTGCGTTATTACATAGTTAAAAAGAAAGAGGAGGAGTAATGAGGAGTAATAAGGAGGAATCATGGTTAAAAAGCGTAAGGTTCCAACAGGAAGTGATGTATCTTCAGGGACCTTTAAGTGTAATAATTGCGGCCAGATCATACGTGGACGAAGTATGAGTAGCCTACCCCCTTGCCCCAAATGTCACGGTACTAGTTGGCGTATAATTGAAGGAAAAGGTGACGCAAGGAAAGACCCATACCCTAGACGTTAGCAGGAGGTAATAAATGAAACCCCTATGGAAAATCTTGTCAGGCAAATTTGCTGGATGGCGCGTTGATGAACTTCTTTACAATGCTAACGGTAAACACGTCGGCTATTTCGATGGAAACATTGCCTATTCCCTTAGCGGTAAGGCTATCGGCGAAATATACGAAGAAGATTGGATAGGGAAACAAACAAGTATTGCATATCCTGTAGTAGGTCCAATCGCTCAACATGCTAATATCGGTATGGCACCATACGCCAATCGCGCTGGCTTGGCTATAGCAGGCTGGGTGGACCCTGACTTTTAACTCTAAGACTCAGGAGGGTTAAATGCCTTTCCAAATCCTTAACGTGTTATTAATATCTTTGGGGTGTATTGTGCCACTAATTCTTCTAACTTTTGTTTGGGCGTTTCATTGGTTCCCTTACCCTGCCAAAGATAAGACAGTAGAAGGACGCGTTCAAGAAATGCGTCGAGCAGGATTTCGCAAACTTGTAACAGATTTTCCTTACTATACAAGAGCCAGTGGAGTAAAGGGAGAACATAACGCAATGATAGCTAGGGGACTATGGATTTCTTCTGTTGTCCACATAGGAAGTATAATACTCTCAGCCGTAATCCTATTTCTTATCTCATTAATTATAGGTAGAGCTACTGAAATTCTTTACTACATATATTCAGGGATACTGTTTCTACTCTCTGTTTTCATTTTTCCCGATCTATTCGTAAGATTCTCGCATCTAACCGGTAAATGGACAGATTTCTTTACTCAAGGAGATCTACCCGCAACTGCTGCATACTGGGGAGGTATTTTATCTTTATATGCCTCTGCAATTGTAATCCGTGATTTTTCAGCGGTAAGCCCATTATCATCTATAGACCCAGACATGTTAGTAAACATCTTCTCATCCACGGTAGGAGCAGCTAGTATATATGCCGTACCGTTCGTTTTGTTTGGGTTGATAGTCGGCGTAACAGCCGGAAGATTGCCAAACATAAGGTATCAAAACTGGGTCTATTTCCTAGTATCTTGGATGGTCGGATTAGTAGGAACAGAAATCTTAGCATTCATTTTGGTCTTGGGCTCAAAACCAACTTAGCCAGCCCACCTTTTTGTCATCGTGAGCCACAGAAAGGTGGCGTCGCGATCTCATAGCACTACGTGATGACACTTGCTGCCATGAGATTGCCACGTCGCTTCGCTCCTCGCAATGACATATTCTTCTTCATGAGCTCGTAGGGGCCGACCTTCAGGTCGGCCCGCGCTAAAATCATTCGGGCCGGTTTAACGCGAAGCGGCGTTTGAACGCAAGACCGGCCCCTACGTTTTGATTCCTTAATACCCCATACCGTTTATACCTGAAGGCGCGGGGCACTCGCCCGGCGTGTATTTCATCAGGATTGAGTGTGACGCGTCAGCTACTACTCAAAAGGTGATCTTGATCCATTAACTCCCCCTCCCTGGTGGAGGGGGATTAAGGGGGCGGGGATTCACCCCCGAAACACCTCAAAAATACCCCAAAAAATGCGCCCCATTTTTGTCCAACTTTTTCCACCCCACAAATCTACTTCGTAGCTTTGTGGGGACCCCGGAGTTTTGACCAGCTTTTTCACCCCACGAATTTGCTTCACAAATCCGCGGGGACCCCGTACTTTTGACCAGTTTTTGTCCACCTTTTGGGTAGCTTTTGACCAGCTTTTGTCCAGCTTTTTTGCGACGAATTGCACTCAAACCTGACGAGTTGGAACAATAGAATGGGCGAAGGTATGAAGCGAAGAGAGGGGTAATTGTTCCTCCGCCTGTAACGCACCTTCCTATCACCTTGAAGGTATGTGTGTTACGGGACGGGTTGACAGGGACGCGTTGACCCTTATCATCCCCAATGGAGGAAAGGCTCCGCATCAACGCAGAGGACATAGCCTTTGTAAAACGTGCGCTTGCAGACGACCGCTCGGCGCAGCGCGAGCTGGTTCGCCGCTATCAGGGGCCGATCTTCGCATACATCTACCGCTGGATGCGCAACCGCGCCGACGCCGAAGACCTGACCCAGGACGTTTTCATCAAGATGTTTCGAGCGCTTGGAACCTACTCCCGCAAATCAAGCTTCCGCGCATGGCTGTACCGCATCGCCCGCAACCGGGTCATAGATTTCATCCGGCGCAAGAAACCGGCAGCAATCAATATAGATAAGGTGGTGATAGCCGGTGAAGGCTCACCGGTCAAGACCTATAGCCGTGCCGCGACAACAGAAACCCTTGAGGACACGATCGCTGAACTGCCGCCGATTTACAAGGAGGTTCTGCTCCTAAGGCACCGAGATGAGTTGACTTATGAAGAGATTG
>JAYELY010000281.1:0-9538 GCA_034717795.1 Caldifarciminota bacterium | reverse complement strand
ATTGGAATACTTGTGCTTTTTGTGATGTTCGTAGCCGGTGTCCGCTTAAGATACCTTATTATCATCACCTTCCTGGCTGCAGGCGCGTTCCTGCTTCTGATCACGGTCTTTCCTCACGCCAAGGCGCGCGTAATAGGATTTTTAGGCTCAGGCAACTATCAGCTCGAACAGGCGCGCATAGCCATGGGGTCAGGAGGTCTGTTAGGTGTCGGTCTGGGGGGCGGACGTCAAAAATTCCTGTTCCTGCCCCAGCCGCACACCGATTTCATATTCGCGGTAATCGGCGAGGAGCTGGGATTCGCAGGTATCGCGGGACTCATACTTCTCTTCGTGCTCTTCCTCTACAAGGGACTCAATCTGGCAGTCAAAACCGACGACGCGTTCGGACGCTACCTTGGAACCTCACTCGTGGTGATGGTATTTCTCTACTTCCTCGTTCATGCCGGGGTCAGCATGGGACTCCTGCCGACTACCGGACTTCCGCTTCCGTTTATCAGCTTCGGAGGATCGGCCCTTACCTCCAACCTTTTGGGGATCGGGATCCTCTTAAACATAAGCCGCGCAAAGGAGAAAGCTTATGCGAGCAATCATCGCCTGCGGTGGAACAGGCGGCCATATGTTCCCAGCACTAGCCCTCGCTCGTGAGCTTATGAACCGGGGACACGACGTGCTTTTTATAACCGACGAGCGCGGCTCTCGCTTCGTTCAGGACAAGGTGAAGGCAGAGGTTATACCCGCCGCCGCATTCTTCGGACGCTCGATAAACGACAAACTCAAGGCGGTTGGAGGATACCTGAAGGGAAGACGCAGGAGTATGGAGTTAATAGACGAATTTAAACCGAACGCAGTGATAGGCGCAGGTGGGTATGCAAGCTTTCCGGCGATCCGGGCCGCGAAAGCCAAGCGAGTCCCCTACTTCCTTTTGGAGCAGAACTCGGTGCCTGGCAGGGTGACGAAGATGACGGCAGGAGGAGCAAAAGAGATATACTTAGGTATTCCACTCCTCAGACAGATCAAGGGGAGTACTGTTTTCACCGGCAACGTGCTGAGGAGATCGGTGATCCTCAGGGAAAGGAAGGAAGGCGAAGAGATTCTCGTTTTAGGTGGGAGCGGTGGAGCAAGGAGACTGAACCAGTTTGGATACGAGCTGGCTTGCAAGATGCCTGAGGAGAGGTTCATTATACTCACAGGCAGGAGGGATTATCAAGAGATGTGTGCCAGACCCAGGCTTTCGAATATTGAGCTTTTTGAGTTTACCGAGCATCCTGAGGAGCTTTATGCAAGGGCGAAACTCGCCGTCTCACGTGCAGGTGCGATAGCGTTGAGTGAGCTTCTGGCAAACGGCATACCCTCGATTCTCGTGCCCTTCCCTTACGCGGTGGACGATCACCAGACCTCTAACGCGAGATGGGCAGCGCAAGCCGGTGCTGCTGTATTAATACCTGAGAAAGAGATCGAGCGCGTTGAGACAGCTCTGAGGGAGCTGCTTCAGGACAAAACACGTCGAGAGCTGATGAGTGTTGCCGGCAGGAACCTTGTGCCCACGGACGCCGCGGCGCAAATAGCGGAGAGGATCGAGGAATGTTTGGCCGCGTAGAAAGCATCCACATGGTAGGAATCGGCGGAATAGGCATGAGCGGGATAGCCCACATTTTGCACAACATGGGGTTCAAGATAGCAGGCTCCGACATCGCCCGCTCGGAGATAACCCGGATGCTCAAGCAGTCAGGGATCAGGGTTCAGATCGGGCACCGAAAAGAAAACCTTAAGCAAGCGGACGTTGTGGTAATATCTTCGGTAATCAAACCGGATAACCCCGAGGTGCGAACGGCACGCGAACGCGGCATACCGATCATAGGCCGGGGCGAGATGCTCGGCGAACTCATGCGGATGAAGTACTCGATAGCGGTTTCAGGGACGCACGGCAAGACCACAACGTCTTCAATCATAAGCTTCATGCTGGAGCTTGCCGAGCTTGATCCAACCTCTATCATAGGCGGCAAGGTTCTTGAGATGGGCTCCAACGCCAAGCTGGGCACAAGCGAGTACCTGGTGGCCGAGGCGGACGAATCGGACCGATCTTTCCTGCATCTGTTTCCCACCATCGCGGTGGTCACCAACATCGAGCCTGAACATATGGACTACTACTCAAGCTTTGAGGATATCAAGAACTGTTTCAAGCAGTACGTGGCGAAGATCCCGTTCTACGGTCTGGCAATACTGTGCGGTGACGACAAGGGTGTGCAGGCGATCCTTAAGGATATCACGGTCCGCAGGATGACCTATGGACTGGAGACGAACAACGACCTTAGGCCTATGTGGCGCAGGAACGAGGGCTGGAAATCACGCTTCGTTTTGAAGCTTGAGGGGAAGCTGTATGAGTTCGAGCTTAGCCTTCCGGGAGAGCACAACATCCTGAACGCGCTTGCCGCTATCGCTGTGGGACGGGAACTAAAGGTTTCGCCTTCTGTAATGAAGGAGGCTTTGGCACGCTTCCGCGGCGTCCGCCGACGCATGGAAAAGGTGGACGAGGTCGCAGGCATCACGTTTATTGACGACTACGCCCATCATCCTACTGAGATTGAAGCCGCCGTTTCCTCGCTTCGCCTGATATTCAACGGTCAGCCTCTGCGCGTGCTCTTCCAGCCGCACCGCTACACGAGGACAAAGCACCTCCACGCGCAGTTCGGTCCGGCGTTCAAGGACGCCTCGGAGGTGGTGCTGACCGATATATACAAGGCAAGTGAGAAACCCATACCAGGGGTTGGGCCGGAGTTGATACTGGAGAGCATAAAGAAGGATTCGCCGAATGTGGCCTCGCAGATCATTACCGATCGAGAAGGGATCGTTGATTACTTTGTAAAAACCTTAAAGCCCGGGGACGTTTTTCTCACCCTGGGGGCAGGCGACGTATGGAAGATTGGCGCAGAGATATTGGAAAGACTCTCGCAGGTCTCATAGAGGGCAATGTGATCATGGGTGAGGAGATCGCTCCCCACACCACCTACCGGATCGGCGGCCCTGCGGATGTGTTTGTCGAGGCCGAGAGCGTAGACGATCTAATGAAGGTGGCTGAGTTCCTGCAAAAGCATCCCGCTGTTCCGTGGCAGATCCTTGGAGGCGGCTCGAACGTGCTATACCCTGAGCATTACCGGGGATTGGTGATCCATCCGGGGAATGGGCTTTCGGAGATCAAACATGAGGGTAATAAGATACTCGCCGGTGCCGGAGCCGAGCTTATGGAAGTCATCAAGCGGGCAGCACAGTGGGGTCTGGGCGGCATGGATTTCCTGGCAGGGATACCTGGAAGCCTTGGCGGTGCCGTCAAAGGAAACGCCGGTGCGTTCGGGAAGTGGATATCGGAGTGTGTGGATAAAGTGAAAATGTTTAATCTCTCGGAAGGAAAAGTGAAGGAATTGGAAAGGGATGAGATCGAATGGTCGTACCGGAAAACGAACATCTCCCCCACCTTCTTCATATATGAGATCGTCTTGGAACTTAAGATGTATCCGGTTATGGAGTGCATGGATCAGATCTCCCGCACCCTTGCGCAGCGTATGGCCAGACAACCTAAAGAACCCTCGGCTGGATGCGTATTCGTAAATCCAAAACCGCCGGAGGTTACCGCCGGCAGACTGATAGACGAGCTGGGATTCAAGGGGCGAAGGATCGGCGACGCAATGTGTTCGCCAATGCACGCGAACTTCATCGTGAACGTAGGCAATGCTACGCAGTCGGAGGTTCTGGCTTTGATCCGTGAGATAAAGGAAGCGGTGAAGGAGAGGTTTGGATACGATTTGAAGGAGGAGATAAAGATTGTAAAAGAAACGAATGGAGGAACATAATGGCTAAAGGCGAACGAATCGTGGGTCTTGACCTGGGCACGACCAAGGTCGCCGCGGTGATCGCCGAGCTGGATGAGAACCTCGAGCCGCGCATCGTCGGGGTCGGCTTAACGCCTTCCCGCGGGATGCGTAGAGGTACGGTAGTTAACCTGGAGCAAACCGTTGAGTCCATCAAGCGATCCGTTGGAGAAGCCGAACGCATGGCCGGATGCAAGGTGGATTCCTGCTACGTAGGCATCGCCGGCAGTCACATCTCCTCGATGAACTGCCGCGGCGTGGTGGCAGTGGAGAAGGCGGGCGGCGAAACCACCCAAAGGGACAAGGTAAGGGTGATTGAGCAGGCAAAAACCATCGGTTTGCCCCTGGACCGTGAGATCATCCACGTGATACCTGTCGAGTTCATCGTGGACGACCAGCCCGGCATCCTCGACCCTGTGGGAATGTTCGGCAAACGACTGGAGGTTGAGGTCCACATCGTAACAGGTGCGGTAACCTCGGCCCAGAACATCTACCGCTCCGTCGAACGGGCAGGGTTAAAGATCAAGGACCTGGTGCTTCAGCCCCTGGCATCGGCATATGCGGTGCTCGAGGCGGACGAGAAGGAACTCGGGGTGCTTCTTGTAGACATAGGCGGCGGAACCACGGATATGGCGATCTTCAAGGAAGGTTCAATAAGACACACACAGGTGCTCGGCATCGGCGGCGAGCACATCACCTCGGACATAGCCATCGGCCTCAGGACACCCACCAAGGAGGCGGAAGAAACAAAGAAGCGCTACGGATGCGCGCTGGCCAATCTGGTGGATGAGGATCAGACCTTCACCGTGAAGGGCGTGGGCGGTCGAGGTGAGAAGCAGGTATCAAGAAGGATACTTGCCTCGATCATCGAGCCGCGCGTTGAGGAGATACTCACCCTGACCAACCGGGAGATGAAGAAGACCGAGTTCGGTGAGCTTCTGGCCGCAGGCGTGGTCATCACAGGCGGCTCTGCTCACCTGGAAGGAATAGAAACTATAGCCGAGCAGATATTCGACCTTCCGGTCAAGGTAGGAAAGCCGTGGGGCACATCCGGACTCACGGATATCATCGCCGACCCCATCTTCTCTACTGCGGTAGGGTTGGTTCGTTATGGAATCGGAAAACAGAACCTGACGCTTCTGCCCTCGGGCACAGAGGACAGGCTTTTCGGAAACATCCTCAGCCGTATGCGCGACTGGCTGAAGGAATTCTTTTAAGCGAAGGAGGAGATATGTTCGAACCAGTTGAGGAAAACCGTTATCAAGCTCAGATAGGCGTACTGGGACTCGGCGGCGCGGGCGGCAACGCAGTTGATCACATGATCGAGAAGGGGCTGCCCGACGTGCGCTTCTATGCCTTAAACACCGACGTTCAGGCGCTTGATCAAACCAGGGCCGAGCATAAGATCCAGCTTGGGCCTAATCTTACACGTGGCTTAGGCTCCGGCGGCGACCCACAGGTTGGCAGACGCGCCACCGAAGAATCGCTTGAACAGATAAAGGAGATACTCCTTGACCTGGATATGGTGTTTATCGCCGCGGGCGAGGGCGGCGGGACCGGAACAGGTGGTGCGCCGCTGGTGGCCGAGCTCGCTCAGTCGCTTTCCATACTTACCGTCGCAGTTGTAACTCGTCCTTTCGACTTCGAGGGCCCGGTTCGCAAGCGCCAGGCGGATGAAGGCATAGAGCTACTCAAAAAGAACGCAGACACCCTCATCGTCATCCCCAATCAGAAGCTTTTATCTGTTATCCCGCAGAACATGACGCTCAAAGACAGCTTCCGCATGGCAGACGAGGTGCTCTTCAACGCCACAAGAGGTATCACCGACCTCATCACACATAACGGCATGATCAACCTGGACTTCGCGGACGTGCGCACCATCATGGCAAATCGTGGAAGTGCGGTGATCGGCATAGGCTCCTCCAAGGGCGAGAACCGGGCGGTTGACGCGGCGCAGAAGGCGATCTCATCGCCACTGATCGAGGAGTTCGACATCTCCGGTGCCAGGGGAATACTTTTAAATATCTCCGGCGGCGAAGATTTAACCCTGCACGAGGTGAACGAGGCGGCACGCATCATCTACGGATACGCCAACGCCGACTCAAACATCATCTTCGGAGCCATCCAAGAGGATGAGTTAGCCGATGAGATTCGCGTCACGGTGATAGCCACCGGCATCGAAGAGATGCCTCCGCGTGTTGAAAGGGTCGAAGGATTAATGCCGCATGGAGCGCAGGACCTGAAGGTGCCGACCTTTATGCGGCATGAACGCAGGGTCCCGCGCGGGTTCGAGAAGGTGGAGCCGAAACCACTGTCTGACGAAGACTTGGATATCCCTGCCTTCCTGCGCAGGCAGTTCGATTGACGCATCATCCTTTTTGACTAATATTAAAGGATGATGAACCGGATCAAGACCCTTGCCTGGGTTGTTCTGGGGCTTGCCCTGCTCTTGCCTGAAACAGGACACGGGCAAGAGCCGGATTCGCTGGCGGCTGCGACAGCCCAGGCACGCAGGACAGGGATCGTTATAGCCGCAGAACTGGTTATGCCAGCGGTCGTCTCCATAACCGTCCTGCAAACACGTACTTACAGCTCCCCATTCTGGATCGACCCATTCTTCGAGGAGTTCTTCGGCAACCTACTCCCTCACGAGTACAGCCGAGAGATTCAGAGCTTAGGATCAGGTCTTATCGTCTCGGCAGACGGCAAGATCGTAACCAACGCCCACGTGGTTGCAGATGCAAACAAGATAAAGGTGACCCTGGCAGACGGCAGAACCTTCGACACCAACGTTATGGGTATAGATGCGGCACTTGACCTTGCGCTTCTTAAGCTTGTCAACCCGCCGGATGATCTTCAAGCCGCCAGGCTGGGCAACTCCGACGACCTGATGATCGGCGAGTGGGCCATAGCGTTGGGCAATCCTTTCGGGTTCCTTATTGCGGACGCCAAGCCAAGCGTGACCGCCGGGGTAATCTCGGCCACAGGCCGCAGGGTGCAGATCGGCGAAGCCAAACGTTTCAGCTACTCGGGCGTAATCCAGACCGATGCGGCCATCAACCCTGGAAACTCAGGAGGCCCGCTTACAAATATCGCAGGAGAGGTCATAGGCATAAACACATTCATCTTCACCAAAAGCGGCGGCTCCGAGGGCATAGGCTTCGCCATACCCGCGAACCAGGTGAAGAAGTTCATCTACGAACTGCAAAGCCATGCAGAACGCCGCATCGCATGGCTCGGCTTGGGTGTGCAGACCCTGACATCGGACATGGCCCGCGCATTGGGAATCCCGGGCCAGAGAGGAATCATCGTCACCCAGATATTCAAAAATACTCCGGCCCAGCGAGGAAATCTCAAGGAAGCCTGGGTCATCACCGCTGCAAACGGGATCAACTACGCCAGTGAATCGGACTGGCAGATGATGGAGCAGGGTCTTTTTGTCGGCGACAGCGTTCGGCTTGAAGGAATAACGGACGAAGGTAAGCCATTTGTTCGCACCCTACAAGCGATAGAGTACATCACTCCAGCACCGGTAAGAATAGCTGCTTTGGGCATCCAGGCGATGGATCTCGACCCGGCAATTCGCTATCGGTATAACATCCGCAGCCTGCAAGGGGTGGTTGTGCTGAAGATCGAACGGGGCAGCCGAGGTGCTGAACTCGGACTTAACGAAGGCGACGTGATCCTGGCCTACGGCTCCACAGAAACCCCGAACATAAGTGAACTAAAAAAGGCGGTGCGCTCGGTGGAAGATCCCCGCACATTGGTGATCGAGCGCGAAGGCGGCCGCTACCGCATTTACAGGGGATTCTAAGGTTGAGGAGGGTTAAATGATAAAACGTTACTCCACTTCACAGATGTCCGAGATATGGGCTGACGAGCACCGCTTTAGATACTGGTTAAGGGTCGAGAAGGCGGTTGCAAAGGCAGAAGAAGAACTAGGGATTATACCAAAAGGGTTAAGTAAGTGCCTTGCGAACGTCTCAGACGTTGACCCTGAAAGGGTGGCGGAGATCGAGCGCGAGACAGAACACGAAGTAACCGCGTTCCTGCAGGCTGTATGGGAGAAAGCACCCTGTTCAAAGGAGTATCTGCATTACGGGCTCACCTCATACGACGTGGTGGACACGGCACTTACCTTAAGGATACTTGAGGCGTGCGACGTGCTGGAGACCGATATTACCGAACTCAATAAAAACCTTGCCGATCTGGCAATAAAGCACAAGCATACCCCCATGCTGGGTCGCACGCACGGCAGGGGTGCAGAGCCAATAACGTTCGGGGTGCGCGCGCTTTCCTGGTACTCGGAGGGTCTACGGGTGACAGAAGGCTTAGAGCATGCCCGCAGCATAGCTGCACGGGGCCGCATCTCAGGCACGGTGGGAACATTCACCGTCCTGGACCCTGTCTGCGAGGAGCTGGCGCTCGAGGAGCTTGGACTTGAGCCTGAACCGGTGGCAACGCAGGTGATCCCAAGGGACCGTCACGCGACCCTGCTCTTCGCACTGGCACTTATAGGAACCTGGCTTGAGCGCATCGCGTTAAACATAAGATTAGGGCAGCTTGAGGGGCTGGATGAGCTGTTCGAACCGTTCAAGGAGCGCCAGACCGGTTCCTCGGCCATGCCGCACAAGCGCAACCCGGTCATTACCGAACGGGTGTGCGGACTCGCAAGGATACTTAGATCGAACCTGCAGGCAGGGCTTGAGAACGTGGCGTTGTGGCACGAGCGCGACATCTCCCACTCATCGGTTGAGCGGGTGATACTTGCAGATTCGTTCAACCTCGCGCATTACCTTGTACGCAAGATGCAGGTGGTTATCAAGGGATTGAAGGTAGAGGTGGATCGGATGAAGGAAATTCTGGATTCAACAGGAGGTGCCTTCTTCGCGCAAAGGCTCCTGCTTGCACTGATTAAAAAAGGCATGGCGCGCCAGGACGCCTACGAGCTGGTGCAGAAGCTGGCCTTCAAGGCAAAGGAACAAGGGCAGCCGTTCGATCTCCTTGCGCGCAAGGAGAAAGGGATCACCGGGAAGTTTTCCGAGGCCGAGCTGAACGAGATATTCTCGCTCGAGCGCTTTCTTGAGGGGATCGAGGTGCTTTACCGCAGGATGAATTTATAACCCTCCCCACATCACCGATACAGCCGAGTGCTCGAATCCTGGTCGTGGTCCCCTGACCCGCCGGGATTCGGGCGTTTATGCTGAAACCCTCCCTGTACTGAAGGAGGAACTAAAGTGGGATTACCTCTTCTCCTCCCCCTCCCTTTGCGGAGGGGGGCGGAGGGGGATAGAGGGGGCGGGGAGAAGTTTGCTTACCTCTTGCAGTAATGACAGTAGCAAACTCGTGGGTTCAATAATGAAGTGCAACACCTTGGAAAGCGAGAGGGATTTCGTTATCCTGAGGATGTATGTACAAGGAATACCATCATTTGAGTTTGAAGGAGCGTGAGCGGATAGATATGATGCGCAGGAAGGGGATTTCCGTACGTCAGATGGCTGTGGTTTTGGACCGTAGTCCTTCCAGCGTCTCTCGGGAGCTGCGACGCAATCGCTCAGCTGTATACGACAGTTACCTGGATCACCGCGCCCAGGAGCGTGCCTATAATCGCAGGTCGAAGGCGAGCCGCAGGATGCGATTGAAGAATGATAAGATCAGAGATTACGTTGAGTCCA
>JAYELY010000280.1:0-1866 GCA_034717795.1 Caldifarciminota bacterium | reverse complement strand
ACCCTCCAGAACTATCGCCTGTTTCTCTTCTATACTCCAGTTCCTGCGTTTCATCTTGCCTCCTGGCTAGATTCTTGATTCTACCTCTACACATCCACCGTGTCCAGTCCTAGAGGGTCGCAGTATAAATCAACACACAAATAATCTATATCAGCATCATCTTTAAACAGAAAATACCTCCCTTTTCCTTTGTTTGAAGGATGTAGTAAGTCCAAGTAAGTTTTAGGTATTGTAGAAATTGAAGGGAAGGTGCCAAGTTCGGATACCTTAACCGAAATCTCAACAGCCAATTTACTACGGTATATCCTCCTCTTCTTTTCTTTCTGTTTTGCTTGCGTATTCCTTTCTTCGAATATAATCTCCCTCGATAACTGTATTCGCTCTTTCTCTTTTGACGTGAGAACCAACACCTATACGCACCATAGGGTGTCTCCGACCACTCCTTCCAACGGGACCAATCCATAACACTATAATATAAGCGTTCCTTATCATGTGTCAATGAACCTTGACTTATCGGCAATTGCCCTTATCCTTGCCTTTTATGAGAATCATCCTTTTCGACATTGACGGCACCCTGCTCAAGGCCGGTGGGATCGTTAGGGAGGCGATGGGCGATGCGTTGGAAGAGGTATTCGACACGCGGGGGGGGATAGCCGATGTCTCGTTCATAGGCGCAACCGACCTGGGGGTGGTGCATGAACTCATGAACCACGAAGGGTTCTCCCGCGAAGAGATAAATCTAAGATTTCCGAAGCTTATCCAGACATACGGGTCTATTCTGAGGGAAAAACTCTCTTCCTGGAATAATTTCAAGCTCTGTCCAGGTGTCCCTGAGATTCTGGACGAACTTAAGGCAAGGGGAACGCTTCTTGGTCTTGTAACCGGCAACTGCCAGGTGGGAGCTGCGGTAAAGCTCGATAGAGGTAGACTTACAGGATACTTCAGATTCGGGGCGTTCGGCGACGAAACCACCGATCGCGCCCGGATGTGTGAGTTCGCCCATAAACGAGGTGAAGCCCAGGCCGCGGAAAAAATCCCGAAAGCCAGTGTGATACTTGTCGGCGACTCCCCGAACGATATAACCGCGGCTCGCGCGTACGGCATCAGGATGCTGGCCGTCTCAAGCGGATGGATCGGTGCCGAGGAACTGTCCAATTACAACCCGGACTGGCTTTACCCTGATCTGGCTGCCACAGAGGAGATTCTAGGGCTGCTCCTGTCCTAAATAGTAGGGGCGAGGCATGCCTCGCCCCTACTAAACTCAATAAAAGATAGAAAATCTGCGTCAATCTGCGTAATCTGTGGTTTAAAACCTTCCCACCTTAAACAACATGGCAAGCGCGAAATAATAAAGGAGTGGTGTGCGGTCGAGCGGCATCTGAACGAATTGGCCAGGTATAAATGTATGGAATAGCGCTTCCTTGATCTGGAAGTGTTCCGACAAGAGCCTAGCGATCTGCGGCGGGCTGAACCTGTGAAGGTGAAGGTTGTGGAAGTAAATCCAGCCTGCAAACGCGGTGTCGCCCCGGATGCGCTCGCACGGAACCACGATTACTGCGCATCCCTGAGGCTTAAGCACCCTGGCCATCTCCCCGATCGCTTTTTTGGGATCTGGAAGATGCTCCAGTAGGTGAACGCAGAGTATTCGATCAAAGGATTCGTTCGGGAATGGCAGCTTGCCCGCATCGGCTTCGATCAGATTGACCGGTGAACCGGTGCGTTTAGCGGTCTCGATTGCATCGTGATCGGCGTCCACCCCCCAGAGTTCAACCCCTTTTCCAGCATACCCCTCGATGCGGTAGCCTGCAGATGAGCCGATCTCCAAAAGTCTCTCTCCTGACTTAGGATCAAGAAGACGTTCGATCA
>JAYELY010000279.1:0-1874 GCA_034717795.1 Caldifarciminota bacterium | reverse complement strand
CAAGATGAAACGAACTATCGTCCTTCTTCTGGCAGGGATAAGCCTCGGCCTAGCCCTGCCTGCCGCCGCGTCCTCAAAGGGGACGCGGAAGATATACGAAGTACAACCCACCGCCATTTTCTCCAATAACGCCGATCTCTCAAGAGAACCCTTCCTAATAGAAAGCCAACAGCTTACTGCATCTGAGGCAACCCTTAATAGAGCACCAAACCTTGCGATGCCTCAGGATACCATACAGCTGATAGAGGACGAGGCGACCCCGGTAAGCTTCGGGTTCAAGATGAGTGCAGGCGATCGAATGGCCGTGAAGTTAACCCCTGGAACCGGGAACTATCCGTTCACCATTACTGCAGCTGCGTACTGGCCAATAGGTTGGGCTGACGACCCAGACAACTGGGATCAACCGTGCTACCTTGTGTTTTTCGACGACGGCGCTGAACCCGGCGCTGAGCTGGGACGCAAGCAAGTAGCTGCCGTCGAGGTGATGGCGTTCAACTGGTTTGACGTGAGCGACCTGGATATCACGATAGAATCCGGGAGCTTCTACTTCGCGGTCGAGAACAAGGTGAACGACAACCCCGGCCTGGCATTGGACGGCGGTGCTCCACCCCATCATGTCTCGTGGATGTATACCATTTTCGATACGGATCCCGAGTGGTTACCTTTTGATAGCCTCAGTTTGGCTCCACCGTGGCCCGAAGGCATGTCCTTGGGAGACAGTGTTGACCTTATGCTTCGTGTGAAGGGTATAGTTTCAGGTCAAGCCCTTGATGCGGATTTCACCGCCGATCCACGCTCAGGGCCTGCCCCCTTAACTGTGAGTTTTACCGATCTTTCCACCGGCGATCCTACCTCCTGGTCATGGGACTTCGGCGATACGAGGACATCCACAACCCAGAACCCAACCCACGTCTACGATAACGAGGGAACCTACACCGTATCACTTACCGTTCGGAACGCGGATGGCGAGGATACCGAGGTAAAAACCAACTACATCACCGTTGGAGGTACCCCTCCCAGCGCGGACTTTACGGGTACCCCCCTCTCCGGGACCGCGCCTCTCGATGTAGCGTTCACCGACCTGTCCACCGAAAACCCGACCTCCTGGTCGTGGAACTTCGGGGACGGCGGAACCTCCACGAATCAGAACCCAACCCACCGCTACAACAACGTGGGCACCTACACCGTCTCCCTGACCGCTACCAACGCATACGGCTCGGACACCGAGACAAAACCAGGCTACATTACGGTTGGAGGTGCCGCTCCCAACGCGGACTTTACGGGCACCCCTCGCTCCGGGACCGCGCCTCTGGACGTTGCCTTCACCGATCTGTCCTCGAACAGCCCTACCTCATGGTCGTGGAGCTTCGGGGACGGCGGCTCATCGGCGGATCAGAACCCTCAACACACCTACAACGCGGCTGGCACCTACACGGTGAGCCTTACCGCTGCCAACGCGGACGGTTCGGACACCGAGACAAAAGCGGGCTACATCACGGTTACCGAGCCTCTTCAGGCGGCGTTCACCGCCAACCCCTCGATGGGGTACGTGCCCCTTACGCACCGCATGGAGGTAACATTTACCGATCAATCCGCTGGGAATCCGACTTCCTGGACCTGGGACTTCGGAGACAATGGGACATCAACCGAGCAGAACCCCACGCACGTATATACCTCTGCCGGGGAGTTTAGCGTTCGGCTGACCGTCTCCAATGCAGGGGGGGATTCCGACGATACAACCGGCACTGTGCAGCTGGTTGTGCTGCCGGGCGAGTTCTTCACCCAGGCCGCATCCTTCGCAACCCTCGCCCGGAGCAAGATCGAGATACGCTACGGAACGCCTGTATCCACCAGGATCGAACTTTCGATTTACA
>JAYELY010000278.1:0-9598 GCA_034717795.1 Caldifarciminota bacterium | reverse complement strand
TTCTTCCATCTTGAGCATCAATCGCTCTCGTTGCTTGATCATAGCTTCTTTCTCAGGTAAAGTCATACTTCTATCCTCCTTATTCTTAACTATACCTGAGACGCAATCCACTGCAACCTACACATTATTCAATGAACCTCGATACAATATACTCCACTCCTCCGAACCTGTCAACTCACCAAAAAATACCCCCGCTTACGCGGGGGCATTAAACTCTTTGGGGTCCCCGCGCAGCTACGTAGTAGATGCGTGGGGTATTCTATCGGGGTCCCCAAGTTTTTACTCTGTAAAAACTTGGGGTTAGAGTAGGGAGTGCATTAAGAGAAGTTCAAGCCTCACGGCCAATTAGTACCACTCGGCTAAATACATTACTGCACTTACACCTGTGGCCTATCAAACTCGTAGTCTTCGAGCGGCCTTCAGGAGGCACAAAGTCCTCGGGAGACCTTATCTTGAGGTTGGCTTCCCGCTTAGATGCTTTCAGCGGTTATCCATTCCGCACATAGCTACCCGGCAGTGCCGCTGGCGCGACAACCGGTACACCAGAGGTGCGTCCATCCCGGTCTTCTCATACTAGGGACAGCTCCTCTCAAGTCTCCTGCGCCCACGATGGATAGAGACCGAACTGTCTCACGACGTTCTGAACCCAGCTCACGTAGCGCTTTAATGGGCGAACAGACCAACCCTTGGGACCTTCTCCAGCCCCAGGATGCGCTGAGCCGACATCGAGGTGCCAAACACCGCCGTCTATAAGAACTATTGGGCGGTATTAGCCTGTTATCCCCGGAGTACCTTTTATCCGATGAGCGATGGCCCTTCCACAAGGAACCACCGGGTCACTAGGTCCCGCTTTCGCGTCTGCTTGGCCCGTCGGCCTCACAGTCAGGCTTGCTTATGCCCTTACACTCTACACACGGTTACCGTCCGTGCTGAGCAAACCTTTGAACGCCTCCGTTACATTTTAGGAGGCAACCGCCCCAGTCAAACTGCCCGCCTGGCACTGTCTCCAGTTTTGTTGACATGGATTAGAGCCCCAACAACCCAAGGGTGGTATTTCACCGATGACTCCACCCAGACTGGCGTCCAGGCTTCAAAGTCTCCCACCTATACTACACATGGATGGCCAAGACCCAATACCAGGTTACAGTAAAGGTTCACGGGGTCTTTTTGTCCAATCGCGGGTAGGCGGCATCTTCACCGCCACTACAAATTCGCCGAGCACTCCGTCGAGACGGCGCCCCACTCGTTACGCCATTCGTGCGGGTCGGAACTTACCCGACAAGGAATTTCGCTACCTTAGGACCGTTAGAGTTACGGCCGCCGTTTGCCGGGGCTTCGGTCGGAAGCTTCGTCCTCCCGAAGGAGGAGTGACCCCCTTCCTTAACCTTCCGGCACCGGGCAGGCGTCAGGCCCTATACGTCGTCTTACGACTTAGCAGAGCCCTGTGTTTTTGGTAAACAGTCGGCGGGGCCTGGTTTCTGCGACCTTCCCGAACTTGCCAAACGAGTTAACTCGCCCGGGAAGGCATCCCTTCTTCCGAAGTTACGGGATCAATTTGCCGAGTTCCTTAACGGAGTATCACTCGAGCGCCTTAGGATTCTCTCCTCGCCTACCTGTGTCGGTTTGCGGTACGGTCGGCTGTGAACCTGGCATAGAGGCTTTTCTCGGCAGGGGTTCGAGACGAGTTTGTGGCCATAGGCCTCCCATTCCTCCTTTGGGCTCAGGTCCGCGGATTTGCCTACGGACCACCCTCCGGAGTTAGACCACCATCCAACAGGTGGCTCATCTGTATACCTGCGTCCCCCCATAGCTCATAACGGTTCACAACCGGTACGGGAATATTAACCCGTTTCCCATCGACTACGCCTTTCGGCCTCGCCTTAGGGACCGACTGACCCTGGGTGGATTAACCTTCCCCAGGAAACCTTAGGCTTTCGGCGGACAGGTTTCTCGCCTGTCTTGTCGCTACTAATGCCGGCATAATCACTTCCGATACGTCCAGCGCGCCTCGCGGCACGCCTTCACACGCTTACGGAACGCTCCCCTACCGCGATACTCTTGCGAGTACCACCCATAGCTTCGGTGGTTGGCTTAGCCCCGTTATATCTTCGGCGCGGAACCACTCGACTGGTAAGCTATTACGCATTTTTTAAATGATGGCTGCTTCTAAGCCAACATCCCAGCTGTTTAAGCAATTCCACTTCCTTTGCCACTTAGCCAACACTTAGGGACCTTAGCTGATGGTCTGGGTTGTTTCCCTCTCGGCCATGGAGCTTAGCCCCCACGGCCTCACTCCCAGGTTCTAGAGTAACGGCATTCGGAGTTTGGCTGAACTTGGGGAAGAATTTCTTCCCCTTATCCAATCAGTCGCTCTACCTCCGTTACTGAACACCTGAGGCTGTCCCACAAGACATTTCGGGGAGAACCAGCTATCACCTGGTTTGATTAGCCTTTCACTCCGACCCACAGCTCATCCGAGGATATTGAAACATCCACCGGTTCGGGCCTCCACGCGGTGTTACCCGCGCTTCACCCTGGCCATGGGTAGATCACCAGGCTTCGGGTCTACTGTACGCGACTCAGCGCCCTATTTGGACTCGCTTTCGCTGCGGTTTCGCCCCTTAAAGGCTTAACCTTGCCGCGCAAAGTAACTTACCGGCTCATTATGCAAAAGGCACGCAGTTACCCGTACTTGAACGAACACAGTCCGAACAAGCACTAGGCTCCTACTGATTGTAGGTGCACGGTTTCAGGTTCTATTTCACTCCCGTCTCCGGGTTCTTTTCACCGTTCCTTCACAGTACTGGTCCACTATCGGTTATCTGGACGTATTTAGCCTTAGGCGGTGGGCCGCCTGAATTCCCACAGGATTCCACGTGTCCCGTGGTACTCGGGTGCCTCTTTAGGAGACACATCCACTTTCGCTTACAGGACTATCACCTGCTCTGGTTCGCCTTTCCAGGACGATTCGGCTAGAAGATGCGTTTTGTAACTCCTTCCCGAAAGCTGCAGCTTCAGGACAAGAGGTCCCACGACACCGCTGAGGCAAGGCCTGCAGGCTTGGCACCTCAGTCGGTTTAGGCTGTTCCCTTTTCGCTCGCCGCTACTGGGGGAATCGCTTCGCTTTCTTTTCCTCCGGGTACTGAGATGTTTCACTTCCCCGGGTTGGCTTCCCGGCCACGTTGTAACCGGGATGACAGGGCATGACCCCTGCCGGGTTTTCCCATTCGGAGATCGCCGGGTCAAAGGTTGTTTGCACCTCACCGACGCTTATCGCAGCTTACCACGTCCTTCCTCGCCGCCAGATACCAAGGCATCCACCGTACACCCTTAGTAGCTTGAACTTGTACTCTCCGCTTGCACTCCCAATTTTCCAAAGAACACCCATGGAAAGACTCTTCCTTCCACAGTTCAAATTTTCTGCCACCTCTCTCGCCCCTCCAATTAGGAATTATAGTCTAATCTTCCCGCTTGTCAAGTTCTCAGTCTGTGCGCCAAGAGATGGTTAGCAGACAGCGCCTATGCTCCTTTCCCATTCCCATTTTCAACGCACCTATCAGCGCAGCATAACGAACTTGCCGGTCAGTTGCCGGTTGCCGGACTGGACCCGTACGAAGTAGACGCCTGAGGGCTGAGCCTGCCCCACGCGATCTACGCCATGCCACTTGACTCTCGCGTTACCTGAGGGATCGGGATCAGCTGAAGTTTCATATACCCTGCGTCCGAGTTTGTCATAGATGGCCAGCTTCACGCTTTCACGGCAGCCGGTGATCGTAAAGCTTGTTACACTGCCGCGAGAAAATGGCTGCACCTCAAGCACCAGCGGTTCTCGCATCACAGAGGAGGGCGATGAAGGCTCGGCCACCCCTAAAACGCGCACACCCTCATAATCCGTGATCATGAAATCGGTAAGCCTGCCGGGTGCGAACTGAACAGCGGATTGGCTCGGCCTCTCTTCGTAGGAATAGGTAGGGCAATGCCCGAGATCATACTCCGCGTCAACACGAAGATGCAAATCAGAACCCTCAAACGAAACGGTGCCGGAGATAACCTCGCCCATCTCAGCATGGTTGTTGAAGAACACAATGTAGCAGACTTCCTCGGATAGTAAGGGAAGGACGGAATCAATCTTTCCTTCGATCGGAAAGCGCTCGTAGGTGTAGAAATCAAGTTCGCGTGGCTGGGGTTTGTAGTTGGTGGTAAGTGTGCAAGGGATAACAAAATGCGTACCAGCAAGGGCCGAGGCGGAATCGATAATCTGCCCCAGGCTTTCCAGGTAGGCCGAGGCGTAGTAGTTCTGTTCCTCTCCCAGGGTTGTAGTAAAGATGCCGTCGCGGTCGGTGATACCGGAGAACCCCTTATATTTCTGAATCGTGTGCCAGCCTTCGCTTGAGAGCTTGACATCCGCGTTTGGTACCGGGTTGCCGGCCGTATCGTAGACGGTAACGGTCAGGGTGCAGTAATCCGAGTACATCTCAATAGTGCTCCACTGAAAACCGTCAGGCCGCCAGTTCCAGATCATGGAACAGTGTTTGGTGCTGCCCGTGCGATCATCGTCGTAGGAGGTGTTTGAGTCTGCCGCATGCGTTACCCCACCGCCCAGATCAACCTGACACTCATACCATACGCCCTCATCTGGGGAAGCATAGTCAAGCGGCCACCAGAACGCGTTCCACACGTGATCCTCGTTAATGTTCATCGTGCCCAGGGCAGGGATCAAACCGGTTCTGAGCCCGGCGCAGAAAAGGTCCTGACACTCACCGCAGTTGCCGTCGTGGTCGACAGCGATCTCCGAGGGTTGAATAGGACGGGGCATGGTGGCGGACCGAGGCAGGACCCTCGAGGTCCACCAGCCGACGGCGTCGAGGGCGCACATATCTGAAGTAGTGTCCCTATCACTGGGCCAGACGTGCTTTTCGCCGTCCCAGACGTAGGTAATATCATCAAGAACGTCGCGCAGGAGAGGATAGGGATCTCCTGCCGGGTTCGCGGTGTAGGAGGTGGTGCCGTTATCGTAGTAGAGAAACTCACGCCAGAACCGCTCGTAGATGATTTTGGGAAACTCGTCGGTGATCCGCGGCATGATCACGTACCAGTAGTAGATCTCATAAGGAATCTCGAACGTCACGTCTGAGCCGCCCTCATGCGCCGTGTATCTCGTGGTGGAGTAGTAATCATCGTCGGTTGCAGGGTTACCGTAATCAACGATCTCCACGTATTGCAAATCGTTGTCGATAGCAAACAGTGAATCCAGATTGCTCGTTATGACGGACAGATTCATAGTCATGAGGTGTAGAGGTGAGATATGCGCCGCCTGGAAGGCGATCTCGTCGCGCAAGCGAGGGTCGGTAGGGTTAAGAATCATCTCAGCCAACGCGTTCTGTTTTGTAGACATCAGCTGCATCAGGTTATCGGTAAGATCAGGTCTCATCCAGGCGGGTGCCGCTTCAACCGCGGCTTCGGCATCCGCAGTCAGGCCGTAGTCGGGCGCAAGGGTATCGGCAAGGGTAAGCGCGTCAGGGTCGCAGCGCAGGACAAGGCCGGTCAATGGGGGAAGCAGCATGCGGAAAGAGAGTGTGTCATAGGTCTGGCCGTCATAGACGACCCGCAACCCCGGCTGTTCTGCCTGCCAAGGCCCCGGAATCTCCCCAACGACAGCATCAGGTTCAACCGGCCACACCTCGGCAGTTATCCCCGGATTCACATCACCCGCTGCAACGAGAGAAAGCAAAACGAACAAGGCGGTCATATCTCCTCCTAGGTAAGATTAACAAGATTTAACTAACCTTAATCGATGAAACGCAATTTGTCAAGTGGGGCTACTTGATCGAATATATCTCAATGCGGCACCCAACAACTTTTCGGAGGGATGTTGCCTAGGACTCCGACTCGCCCACGAAGTTGATCTTTACCTCCTTTATATCCCAGAGGTGGTCGAGCTTCTCGTGGATCTCCTCGGAGATGTGAGCGGCGAACTTGTGATCGGGTGTAAGATCTAGATCTATGGTTATGATCCCGTCGGCAACGTCGAAATCCCTAAGAAGCTGCATGCGAACGATGGAGGCGCCGGTAAGAGGATTTAAAACGTTGCGCAGCTTGCGAAGTACCTTGTTCGGGGTAGTAGGTTCCTTGGAGATAAGACCGTGTTTTTCCTTCCACTGCTCGATTGCCGATTTCAAGGCGTCTACAGCCAGCACCGCGCAGTGCATCTTTACCGGAGGCAGACCGCCCAGCTCGTCTGCCGCCTGTTTCCATGAGATCTTCTCCGCTTCCTCTACGGTGCGTCCCTTGACCATCTCGGTAAGTATGGATGCGGTGGCGATGTTTGAGGCGCAGCCGAAGCTCTCGAACTTGATGTCGGTAATCACATGGGTTTTCTCGTTAACCTTGATGGAGATCTTCAGCATATCGCCGCACGCCGGGCTCCCCTCCATTGCCACAGCGTCGGCGTCCTTGATCTCTCCTACGTTCCTTGGATGCTTGAAGTGCTCGATTACCTTCTTGGAGTAGGGCAGCATCTAAGCCTCCTTCTGGGGTGTAAGCGGCGAGAGCTTGCGAAGATCGCTAATGATCTTCTTAAGGGCATCGAGGGTCTTTGCGATCTCCTCGGTGGTGTTGAAGCGCGAGAAGCTGAATCGCATCGAGCCGTGCGCCTGCTCGTGCGGCCTGCCCATGGCCAGAAGCACGTAGGAGGCCTCCAGCACCTTAGAGAAGCAGGCCGAGCCTGTGGCTACAGCTATCCCCTGCATATCCAGACGCAGAAGGATCGACTCACCCTCGATGTAGTCGAAGGTTACGTTGAGGATATGGGGGGCACCCCGATCTGCCGAGCCGTTGAGATGAACCCAGGGGATCTCTTTCTTGATCCCCCCCCAGAGCATCCTCTTGAGTTTATCGATATGTTCGATATGCTCGGGCTTCATCATCTCGACAGCCCTGGCCATGCCTACGGCACCCGGAAGGTTCTCGGTACCCGGCCGCAGCTCGAATTCGTTGTACCCGCCGTACATGATGGGAGAAAGCTTTACGTCCTTTTGCTTATAGAGAACACCGATGCCCTTCGGCCCGTGGATCTTGTGCGCGGTGAGCGAGGCAAGCGCAAGGTTCATCCTTTTAACGTCCAGGCCGACCATCCCCCAGCCCTGAACCGCGTCTGTGTGGAGCGGAATCCCTCGCTCTCTGCACAGCCTGCCGATCTCTTCCAAAGGCTGAATGGTTCCCACCTCCTGGTTTACCAGCTGGACCGAACAGAGCACGGTTTCAGGACGCAGAGCCGCATTGAACTCCTCAAGCTTAACGAAGCCATCCTGATCAACCCCTACTTCTGTGAGTTCAACACCATCCTTTTGGAGCGCACGAAGCGTATTGAGAACCGATTCGTGCTCTACGGCGGTGGTGATCACGTGAACAGGCTTCTTTAATGACTTGAGATACCCCTGGATTGCCAGGTTGTTGGCCTCGGTGCCGCCTGATGTAAATATGATCTCCTCAGGCTCGGCGTTGATTGATTTTGCGATCGCCGCACGCGCCTGCTCCAGCTTTTCCTTGGCCTCCAGCGACGCCTGGTGCCCGAAATGCCCGGAAGGAGCAGCATACTCTTCTAAAAACCAGGGCCTCATCTCCTCGGCAACCCATGGATCAAGCTGGGTGGTGGTGGCGTTATCAAGATATATCTCGTTCAATATTCTTTCTCCTCGACGACAACCTCACCAGCCGATTTGTAAGCGCGAGGCAGGAACCAGCCCGAGCGCTTCAAACGACGGTTCAGTGCCACGAGAAATACCCAGTATATTGCGAGAGAGGTCACCGCGGAAATCACCCTTGCCAAGAGCTGCGCTTTGAAGGCGAACTCCGCAACGAGCCAGGCGAGGAGGGGAACGAACACCGAACCCACGAAGATCAGTAAGGAGGAGATAATCGAAGGTCCTGATGGAAAATCTATCGAAACCAGGTCGCCCTCGTGAAGACTCGGCTCGGCCCGCGCGATCAGGATACGGTATTTGCCAGCAGCAAAGCACACACCCTTCTGGCCGCAAGCCGCACAGGCGGATTGGGGGCGCATCTTAACCTTCACTATCGGCCCTTCTACCGCGATAATTTCTCCAAACTCTTGCTCTGCCATCGCTTAATTATAGTTTTTATCTAGGGGTTTGTCAACCTCTGCAGAAGTTGGACAAAAGCTGGTCAGAAGTTGGTCAGAAAGTAGTCAGAAGGTGGTCAAAATCCCTGGGTTCCCGCAGAGTTGCGAAGCAACGGCGTGGGGAGATTGCTTCGTCGCACGATCTGGGAGATCGTGCTCCTCGCAACGACAGGGCATTGGCGGGCTGGAGAGTCCGCTCTCCACGGGACAGGGACAGGGGGGGGACAGGGCATTGGCGGGCTGGAGAGCCCGCCCTCCACGGGCTAAAAAGGAGCACCCACTCACCGGTTCCTTATCTGCTCTGGGGAGCATGCCCGAACGCATATCCCGCAGATGTGCTGACCTACGATGCGGTGTTTGACGAAGTAATCGAGCTGGGCATAGCAGCGCTGGTGATCGAACGCCGCTGGATCGTCGGCTATCGCATGGGCAGGACAGACGTAAAGGCAGGCGCGGCATGCGCCGCAGTCTTGGCGAAGAGGCTGCGAAGGTTCAAGGGGTGCGTCGGTAAGTACTGATACCAGACGAACCTGGGAGCCGTACTGCGGGGTTACCAGGAGATTCGAGCGGCCGATCCAGCCCAGACCGGCTTCGAGAGCGGCGTGCCTGTGTGAGAAGATGCCCTTCTGATTCTTCCAATCCAGGAGCTGGGATGCTGGCACCGGGTAGGCGGAAAAGCCATGATCCTGAAGGAACCGGACTATCTTCAGAGCCAGCTGATCCAGCGCAAGATTCACCATGCGGTAGTGATGGTAGTAACTCTTGGTGGGATGATCGGTAATCTCTGCAAGCACCGCCTCGGACAACCTTATCGCGGCAACCACCGCGCACTTCATGCGTTGCCTGATCCCATCGGATACGAGAATGTGTTCAGGTGCGATTTGAGCGAGTTCCGCAACCCCTGCCAGATCGGCACCTTGCCCGTTAGCGAAACTTAGGAGTTCAGTCGTCAGATTCTTGCTCATCCGAATCACCTTGCTTGAGGTAGCGGTAGAGCGCCAGGAGCGCCACCGGCGTTATGCCTGATATGCGCGATGCCTGACCCAGGGTGGAAGGCCTTATGAGATCGAGTTTCTCGATCACCTCGTTTGAGAGTCCTGGTACCTGTCCGAAGACAAGGCCTTCCGGAATCTTGACCTTCTCGATGCGCTGGAAGCGTTTTACCTCACCAAGGGTGCGATTGATGTATCCTTCGTACTTGATCTCGATCTGTACACGTTCCCTGACAACATCTGAAAGCTCCTTCAGGGTCTCGTCAAGCCCTTTGATATCCTCAATATCAAGCTGAGGGCGGCGCATGAGATCGGCAAGGCTCGGCTTATCCGTGGTCAAGGGAAGCCCGTGCTCTGAGAGGATCTTATTCGTTTCCTCTATCTTCGGCCTGGTCTTTTCAAGGTGCTCAATCGTTTCTTTGCATCTGGCCTCCGCCTCCTGGACCATTCGGTAGTCCTTCTCGCG
>JAYELY010000277.1:3422-9634 GCA_034717795.1 Caldifarciminota bacterium | reverse complement strand
GACCCCGGGGTGCTGATACTTCATCCCGTTATTATTGAGGCCGACATGGTTAAATCACTTGACACTAACAAAAAACTGACTAACCTACATATCCAATCTCTGTACCACCATGTTGGTAGTTATCCCGGGCGAACGGTCACCCTGTCCATGGTCAACACATCGTTACCGGGTAGTAGGGGGTTGAGTTCGTCGAGTAGAACGACTTGGCATTGCAAATTGAAGATGGGTGGGTGGGGGGGGGGTATCGATAAAGAAGAACCTTCCGGCAATCACAGCACCTGGAGGCAGGATGTTCGCCGTCAGGCAGTTAGCAGTTTGAATCCAACGAGCGCCCGTGTACATAGGCAGGTGAGGCTGTTGTCCATCTTTCTGTCGCCTTTGGTGCCACGCCTAGGTAACTATCCCTTGGCGCACGAACTCTCTATGGGCTTGACAAACGCCAAGAAATGATTACCTTTTGGGGACTTGCAAGATGCGTATTTTCGTGTAAACTTTTAAGTGTGGAATGCAGGTTATTGAGTTTTTGAAGCAGAGGTCGAAGATACCGTCGTTGTGACGGTGACGAGAAGCAATTTTAAGGAGGCATCATGAAGTTTGCGTGGAAACTCCTGCCACTTCTACTTATTACAGGGTTGTTCACTGCGGGTTACGCCGCGAAGCGAGGCGAACGTTCGAACGAACGAACCTCTGATGAACCATTCCTCTTGGTGGTTGGAATCGTTCCAGGCAGTATGGCCGATCAGGTGGGAGTCAAGGAGGGTGATATCTTACGTTCCTATGGCAGGAACTGGGTCCAGTCCATAGAAGAGCTGGAAGCGGCAAAGGAGCTGGCCGTGGATTCGGTCGAGGTTATCTTTGACCGCGGCGAGGAAACCTTGAGCTTTATCTTTCCTGTGGGTCAACTGGGACTCTACCTTGAACAACGACTGCCCGAGCTTGAGTACGCATCGGATGCGGTTGTGCTACAGGGAATAGGGCCATTGGATGAGAAAGAAGGAATGAATAACTCATTCATTCTTTCACTTAGCCGGACTGCGAACTACCTCAGGGATACTCTTGACTATACTATGCTCATGGGACTTTCCGGGGCAGCTTTCCGTGTTCAGATGCACTACAACTGGGACATGTCGGCGATTCTTGCTTCCGAAGGATACCGCTGTGATCTTGCGGCTTTGGAGGCCTTGAGTTACGAATACCGATGCCTTCAGTTGGAAGAGAACATGCGCAACGTTGAGGCCGTGCGTGATGCTATAATTCAGACGCTTGACGCCGGTAGTCCTGTTGTTGCCTTCCGGTTGATGGAGTTCCCGGACTGGGGTATAATAACCGGGTACCAGAAGTCCGGACGAGAGTTTATCGTCCGGGTCTACGAGAGTAAACGTACAGGCTACACGTTGGCCGAGGCTTTTCCCAAAAAGGTTTATCTTATCGAGGGACGTAACGTTCCACCGACTCTCAGGGAAGCCGTCATCCGTTCCTTCGCGATAGCTCAGGAAGTTCTTGAAACCGAACGCATTGGGGACTACTACTGCGGCCTCGAGGTTATGAAGAACTGGATTCAGGCCCTTGAAACGGGTGCGTTCCATAGCCTCAGAGCAGAGGACTTCAATCGCATCGTCGACGCCAACGTCTGGATGTACAAGCAGCTTGCCGAAGATCGCTGTTTTGCCGCTGCATATCTTAAGCGGATAGCGCCCCAGTTTCCGGATATCCAGGATAAGCTTTTGACTATAGCAGACCTTTATGCTACAGAGGCAGAGTACTTGAATCTAGCGTTTGCATCTGAAGAAGAGATGTCCGTTGTCTGGGCCACAGACCTGAAAAGCCAGTATGACTGGACTCCCGAGATGCGTATGCGCGAGATTAACTACCTGCGTTTTGCAAGGGTAAAGGAAGACGAAGCGCTCAAACTCTGGCGCGAGGTCAACGCTATCTACAACCCTGAACCCGTTGAGGAAGCCACCGAAGAAGTCATTGAAGAGCCACCCGAGTCGGAAGAGGAGCAGCCCGAGGAGCAGATTCAAGAGGAGGAAACACAGCCTGAATTACCGCCAGGGCCTGGTAAGCTCCACGGAGAGGCCCAGTAGTATTACAGGCCTGTCTGCCAAGTCAGGCCGTTGCTTAACTGACCGTAGGGATTCATGATGCCTCCTGGTCGGTCAAAACCTTTAAGTGTCGTCAACTTGAAGGATGCAGGGTTAGGTACGATTATCTTTGTGGCATGGCCGGTTGCCCTGTCTACCCTTCTTACCCAACTCATGACAATTGTAGATGCATTCTGGATCGGTCGGTTGGGTGCTTTGGCCCTTGCCGCGGTTGGGGTATCAGGATCGGTATTCGGGGTTCTCGTAGCGCTCTCCCAGCTCGTAAATGCCCCTACCATGGCTTTCGTGGCCCGTTTTGCCGGAGCCAACGATCGTACTCAGGCACAGGCGGCACTTTTTCACGGCCTCCTTCTGGCGGTGGGGCTGGGTGTGCTTTTAGCCCTTGCAGGCGTTCCACTGAGCAGGCCTATACTTGCCCTGTTAGGTGCCAGTCCGGAGGTGGTGAAGGTGGGCGCTCCTTACCTCGCGGTCCTTTTTATTATTTTGCCGTTCGTCTACCTTTCCGCCTGCTCCTTTACCGCGATGCAGGCGACGGGCGATACGCTTACTCCGCTTTTCGTTTTCGCAGGCTCCAACGTTCTTAACCTGCTGCTCGATCCCTTGTTGATCTTCGGGTGGCTGGGATTTCCCCGCTTGGGTGTGCTGGGTGCCGGTATCGCCACCGCCATCGCAACCTTATTCAACGTGATCGTGGCGGTCGTCTTATTAAATCGAAAGAATCTCTTGGCTTTTGCCTTACCCCAGCTGAGCATACTGGGTCGATTCCTGAAGGTCGGTTTCTTTGCCATGATGCAGGGGATCACCAGGCCGTTGACCGGGATGGCGATGTTCTACATCGTTGGTCTTTCCGGCGTTACGGCCCAGGCCGCCTTTACGGTAGGGCTAAGGATCATCGGAATCCCCTTCATATTCGTTACCGGTCTTACGGTTGCCACCCAATCCCTCGTGGGTCAGTATCTAGGTGCCAGGAAACCTCTTGCGGCGTCACGCATCGTTCGTCTGAGCGGTCTATCCGGGTTCCTGCTGCAAGTCATTCTCTCGACACTTCTTTTCCTCGCCGCCGGTTGGCTCGTGGGTATCTTTGCCCCTGGTCAGGATGAGGTGATAAAGATCGGCTCCGGCTATCTTCAGATATTAGCTCCGTTCTTGCTCCTGCTTCCATTCTCAATGGTATGGGCGGGCGCTCAATACGGCGCAGGGCGAACCTTAGGTCCGGCAGTAGCCTCGGTGGCGGCGAACTGGATCGTCAAGCTGCCGTTGGCTTTCGTGTTGAGTCGAATCGTTGGGATGGATACCACCGGGGTCTGGCTGGCCATAGGTGCATCGGTCGTAGTCGAGACCGCGGTTAACGGCGGCTACTTTGCATCGGGACGCTGGAAGAGAGGGGTAGTATCGTGAGGATCCGAGAGGCAACCTTGAAGGATCGCGAGGGAATCCTAAAGGTCGCGTCCGCCACCTGGGAGGGTTGGGACTACGTTCCGCTCTTCCTTGAGGACTGGATCAGGGAAGGGGGTCTTTATGTCGCGGAGGTCGGAGACGAGATCGTCGGGATCACCAAGACCACAGAGCTCTCTTCAGGAGAGCTCTGGCTTGAAGCCATACGCGTAGCCGAGGAACATCGCAGGAAAGGCCTGGGGCGCGAGATCGCCGAGCGTCAGCTTGAATTGGCGCTTGCCTCGAATCCGAAGAGCATTAGACTATCCACCGCAGATGTCAACACGGCAAGCCTTGCGATAATCCGTCGCCTAGGATTCACCGAGTACGTTCTCTTTGATTACTTCGAGCAGAGCGAGCCTTTGGCTGGGCTGGAGGGAGTGGAGTTCGACGAAAGCAAACTCCTTGCAGATGCGCATGTTGCCGAAAAGGCCTGGGCGCTCGTTCGATCCAGCGAAGAGTTCGCCGCCGCAAAGGGACTACTGCCTCATACCTGGAAGTTCTACGAATGGACCAAGGCCCTGTTCCGCTCTCTTCTGGAAGACAGGTTGGTTTACGTTACAAGTGGAGTCAAGGGGGTGCTTGTTCTTATAAGGAACCGTTATGCGCCTTCAAACAGGGAGATTGCGTTTCTTGAAGGCGATGAGCGCTCACTTGAGATATTGAACAAACTGGCTCAAGCAAAACTTGCCTCCCTGCCGGAGGGTGGCAGGTTTGCGGCTTTCGCCGCAGGTAAACGTAAGCGAAAGATCCTAGAATGCTTGGGTATGAAGTTTCATGAGCGTATCAAGAAGGTCTACGTGTTCGACTATCCTTTGGGTAATAAGTGATGGAATCATCGGAGCTTAAATCGACCCCGACATTTCTGGTCATCTCGGTTAACCCCTTGACTTTGTTCGGTCTATTGGGATAATAAACGATGCGTAAGATATTGGTCTTTGGGGCATTGCTGCTCGTGGGGTGCTGTGGATACTCGACCCGTGCTCTCCTTCCCACCTATCTTAAGACGATCCACATCTTAAGGGTTGAGAACCGTACTCTGCGACCGCTTCTTGCAGAGAATCTTAACGATGAGCTTGTCACGGCTTTTACGCGCAACGGTCGTCTGCGGGTTTCTTCCGACGCATCGGCTGACCTCTCACTTAATGTCAGTATAACAAGCTATAGGCGCACAGCGGCGGTCTACGATGCTTCCCGTAACGTCACCCAGTGGAGATACGAACTGCGCTTTGAAGGCGAGTGCAGGGATCAGGTAAAGAATACCGTGCTTTGGGATGAAAGAAAAACCGCCTCAGAGGTTCTTGACGCTTCGATGGACGAGGAAGAGGGCATTCGCAAACTGCTTGAGCGGGCGGCAGATGAGATCGTGCGCAGCACTCTGCTTGCATGGTAGGCCGAACCTTCAACGTTCAGATAGAGAAGTTGGTTGCTGGTAAGCTCGGGTTTGATATCTCTCCGCAGATTCCATACACAGAACCGGTCAGGCCCCTGGAGACCGAGTGATCATATTCAAGAACGCCCTTTTGCACTCGCCGCCGCAGGAATCTGTTCGAGCCGATTTCCTCATAGATGGTGAAAAGATCGCGAAGATCGGCAGGGTTGAGTCCGGCTCGGCACATGCCTGCGAAAACAAGGCGATCCTGCCGGGATATATAGATTCACATATCCATCTTTTAGAATACGGCTACTCACTTATCTTCCTTGATCTGCGCGAGGCGCGAAGCAGAAAGGAGATAATGGATTTGCTTTCCTCCCAGCTGTCCGAAGCTCGCAAGCTCGGTTTTCTTTATGCTTTCAACCTTGCTCCGGAAAGGTTAAAGGAGACGAACTGGGAACCTCTGACAGACGAGTTGGATCGCGTTGCAGATGATCTTCCTATCTTCATTCGCCGTGAGGACGGTCACTCCGTATATCTGAACAAGGCGGCGCGGCGCTGGTTGCTATATGATCAGCCCATCGAACACGCCAACGATCATCTCACCGGTCGTTTCAACGAGCTTGCCGTGGAGCGCATGCAGGAACGTATTCCGCGTGATGTCAGGATCGAGGCTTTCATCAAGGCAGGAGCGGATCTCCTTGCTAAGGGGGTGACCGCTGCCGCGGTCATGATAGGCAATGAAGCGAGCCTTGGGGACGTGGAGATCATAAGATCGATAGGGGAGAGGCTTGGTATAGAGGCGGCATTGTTCCCGCAGAATCAGGATGCGGGCAAGATTTGCGATCTTGAACTCATCAGGTTGGGCGGGTGCATCCTTATAGACGGCTCGTTCGGTTCCCGCACCGCCGCACTTCGCAAGCCGTACACCGACGCGCCCGGAAACAACGGCATCCTTTACTTCTCCCAGAAGGAGCTTGATGAGCTGGTGCACTGCGCAGAGGAGGCCGGACTGCAGATGACCTTCCATGCCATCGGAGATGAAGCGATCGAGCAGCTTCTAACGGCTTACGAAAAGGTCATCGAACCGGCCAATCCCCGCAGACACCGCATAGAGCACGCAGAGCTCCTTGCTCCCGATCTCATTGAGCGTGCGGCAAAACTCAATTTGATTCTCGGTGTGCAGCCTATGTTTGAGATTGCGTGGGGACAGAATGAGGGTATGTACGCCGAGCGTCTGGGCGAGCGCCGCCGCTGGACCAATCCTTACCGTTCTATCTTAGATGCAGGAATCCGAA
>JAYELY010000277.1:0-3322 GCA_034717795.1 Caldifarciminota bacterium | reverse complement strand
ATTCTCGGTGTGCAGCCTATGTTTGAGATTGCGTGGGGACAGAATGAGGGTATGTACGCCGAGCGTCTGGGCGAGCGCCGCCGCTGGACCAATCCTTACCGTTCTATCTTAGATGCAGGAATCCGAATTGCCGCAGGCTCTGATGCTCCCATCACCTCACCCGATCCTGCAGAAGGAATCAAGGCGTTCCTGGAGCATCCAGTACCTGAAGAGCGAATAACAGTCGATGAGGCGGTTCGGGCCTACACCTGCGAGGGAGCCTACGCCCTGCATCTTGAGGATCGCATCGGTTCTATCCGTGAAGGCCTGCAGGCAGACCTTTTAGTCTTTGACTCCGATCCCTTCCAGACCCTTGACTTCCACCCCAGTGCGGTAATCCGTAAGGGCAAGCTGGTAGCAGGTTCTATTTAGCCGGTTCCCAACTGACTTCGATTGTTAACCCCTCTTTAATTACATCCTTGGTTCTGCGTTTCCAGATAAGGGTATCCGCTATTTGCTGGTCGGCGTTGTGTTCTATAATATTCCCTTCCAGCACCAGCTTCTCACACCAGGTGTATTCATCCAGATCATAGTTAACCAGGCCTTTAAGCAGTGCCTTTGTGGACTCGAAATACATTGTACCGTGGAAGTCTGCAAGGGATTCATATCCCTTGGAGAAATATAAACGGAGAAGTTCTCCCTCTTTTTTCTTTTGGAACGAGAGGGTGTCAATACCGATAACGTCGGCTGCGGAATGTGGGTCATCGAATTTACCCTGTAGACGATAAACAATGGTGGTATCCAGGGTATCCACGCTCATGGCAGTTGTTTCCCAACCCTCAGGGAACTCGTAGTCTTCCTCGAATTCTCCTAGGCTCACCTCTATGTTTTCCTTGTAAGGAAACTCAAGTTCAACCATCAGTGTCCCGGAACCGTCCTCGGATAACTCCATCACAGATGTATAGTTCATGCACCCCACCGCAAGCAGGGCCAGCCCCGCCACTGACAGTTTTTTCATCGTATCCTCCTTTTTGTTTGCCTTTTAACAAAAAGACGCAACCGGAAGAAAAAGGTTGCGAACCGACGCTTCCTGACTACAATTCAATCCATGAACCTTGCGCGCGCCGCCGAAGAGATCAGCCTTTTTGCCCGTGGCTATGCTCCGGTTGCCAACCTCTCGGTCAACACCTGCTGCAACCAGCGCTGCCTCATCTGTCAGCGCTGGCGCATGCGCTGGCAGTCCGAACAAGACAAGCTTACCCTGGATGAGATCAAGGACCTGGTCTACCAGCTGGTCAAGGATTTACATGTCAAGCGGTTCCGCATCACCTCGACCGAGCCCCTGCTTCGCCCAGATCTGCCTGAGATCGTGCGCTACATACGCCGGTTCACCAGCTGCAACCTGGTAACCAATGGTATGGCCATGACTCCTGAGCTTGCCCGTGAGCTGATCGGAGCCGGTATCTCCAAGGTGCGCTTCTCCATTGACGCGCCCAACGAGGTAAACGATACCCTGCGCGGTCTTAAAGGGGCGTGGGAACGCTCCAGGAGAGGGATCGAGATCCTCAAACGGGTCAAGGAGGAGATGGGTACACCTTATCCGGAGATAGATATCTACAGTGTGCTCACCAGGCTAAACATCCCCTACATCCCTGACATGTACCGATTCGTTGCTCAAGAGGGCCTGGACGGCCTTGCGTTCGGGATAGTCTGGGAGAACACGCAGGGGGCGGTAGACGCCACAATCTGGAAGGGCAAGGTAGTTGCCCGCAATCACATGATTCCGGTCAATGAATCACTAAAACCTACTCCAGAGCAGGTGGCGTGGCTGAGGGATGAGCTGGTCAGGATGGGGCTTATAACCAAGGGGGCCGAACAGGCCAAAAGGCTGGTGGAGCGGGTACTGGGGATAATGAGAGGAGGCCGTCGCCTCTTCCGGTGTCCATATCACTACTTCATCAACATTGATCCGGTGGGCAACTTCATCCCCTGCACCGTGATGGGCGGTTACTCGTTCGGAAACATCCGCTCCAAGAAGGCACGCGACATCTGGTTCAGCGACTCACACTACGAGTTACTCGCCCACGTGGGTAAGGAGCCGTTTCCTGTGTGCCACGAGATATGCGAGGCCAAGGAGGAGCTTTACATCTCTTCACTTAAGAGCGAGATACGCGGTTTGGCCATGTCCCTTTTATATCCTTTGAACCTGCGTTCGCTTCGCAACAAAAGCAGGAGCAGTCCCTAATCCTCGATCAGCTCCCCCAGGGTATGTATGCAGAAGTCTGGTCTGGGGAGACCGTCCTGGCAGCAATCGCCACCTGGCGCATAGAGAACGCTTCGCAGGTCGGAGCGCCGTGCACCCAGCACGTCCAAATCGATGCGATCCCCGACGTGAACCGTTTCCTCTGGACGTGTCCCTAGCCGATCAAGCAGTATCTTGAAGGCCTCAGGATTGGGCTTGCGCGGGCCTATCTCATCGGTGTATAGGAGGTGGTCAAAGAATCCGGTTAGAACTTCCCTGTCCATTATCCTCTTTATTATATGTCCATGTGACGTATTCGACAGCAACGCAAGCGAATATCCTCGGCGCTTGAGTTCGGCAAGCACCTCAATGGCCTGCGGTTCTGCAACGATCTTTACTTTAAGCAGCGCCTCATCGAATGAGTGCAGAAGCTCCGAAAGGCCGCCTGCGATCCGCTTTCGAATACCTGACCGCGTGAGAAAACGGGATACGACCTCACGTGAGGAGATCTCCATCTCCGTTTTGAGCCTCTCCGCTTCGCATTCCGCGCCCACATCCTGCAGGGTGCGTTCTATCTGGGATTCCGAGATCTCAACACCTCGCTCCGCAAGTATTTGCTTAAACTCCTTCACCCTGATCTCGTCCTGGCGCACCCACTCGGCCTCGGTCTCATAACGGCCTATGGTATACCAGAAGTCAAATGATACAGCCTTGATGCCCTCAAGTATCGAATTGCCCATCAGTTTAAGGATAGCGAGACTAAGCATATTGTCAACAAGTTTATAATCGAGATTCATAGCGAGTCCTTTGGGTCTTTTAGGATGTTTGAACCGAGGAATCCGAATTCCGGTGTCCCCACGGCTTCACGGAGTGAAGACGTGTGTTACGGGTGTGTTACGGGTGTGTTACGGGCAGGTTGACAATCCATCAAGGTCGAGGAGAATAGCCGATGTCTGATAGGACGCTCGAGGTTCCTTTCCGCGTGCTTCGTTGGGACCCTCGTTGGGGTGATCTTGCCCCGATTGGTCTGTGGATTATACTGTCCGCGGTTCTTCAATTCTCGCGGCTTGCCGGGCCGCTTGCGCCGGTGATCCTTGAATG
>JAYELY010000276.1:5971-9661 GCA_034717795.1 Caldifarciminota bacterium | reverse complement strand
ATAGGAGTTTTTAAGTTTAAGCCGCTGATAATTCTTAACTTAACGGCAAAAGTAATTCCGAGTGAATTAATCGTGAATTAGGCCTTAGGGGGTTGACAAGTGGTGGGAAATGTATAAAATGTGGATATGAGTGGTGAATCGTGGGGCTATCATGAGATTCCGTGGACAGTTCAGGTACGCTGTAGACCATAAGGGACGGATTGCCGTCCCTGCGGCTTTCCGCCGCGCTTTAGAGACTGCCAATCAGCGCACCCTTGTCCTGACCAAAGGATACGACGGCGAGATCGAGGTGCATCCGGTTGAAGAGTGGGAGCGTTTCGAGGAGAAAACCCTTCTTGCCATCCCCAGATACAAAAAGGAGACAAGGCGCTTCATGCGCCGCAGGTCCGCATCCGCCGCCGAGGTGGATATGGACTCCCAGGGACGCATCATGCTCCCGCGTCATCTTGCGGAGTACGCGCAGATCGAAGGCGAGGCGGTCATCACCGGAGCCATAAGCCATTTTGAGATATGGAATCCTTCAGTCTTTGCAAGATTCGAGGAAGAGTCCGAGACCAACCAAGAGGAGGATTCTGAAAACCTTGAAAAGTATCTACATGAAGGGAGATCAGAATGAAAACCGTGCTTAAAAGAGTCGAAGGTGTTCCATTTGTGAACCTTTCGGGTGAGGTCGGAGAGGAAGATTTCGACGAGCTCTGTGCCCTTTTCGAGGGACTTCTTTCGGCAAACGAGGCAAGCGTAGTTGTCAATCTTGCAGGTTGTACCCATATACAAACACCTCTTATCCCTGAACTTATAGAGTTCAAGCGCAGATTCAACGAAAGAGGAGGCGACATAAAGCTCATTAACGTTTCGGACTATATCAACTCCCTTTTCAGTCTACACGGCTTTCATCCTTTCGATATATACCCATCGAGGAGGGCGGTGCTCAAGAGTATCGCCAGAATGACGGCCGGTGGATGAGTTCCATCGGTCGGTGATGTGCGAGGAGATAGTGAAAGCCCTCTCCCCCAGTCCGCAGGGTGTCTATGTGGATGCGACCCTTGGCGGGGGCGGGCATACGGCCGCGCTTCTGGAAGCGGGTGCCGGAAAGGTAATTGCTCTGGACATGGATGGGGAAGCCCTCGCCTATGCAGGCCAGAACCTGACTCGCTTTGCCGAGCGGCTTTCCCTCCATCATTCCAACTTCCGCTATCTGGATGAGGTGCTGGAGGAGGAAGGGATCGATAAAGTCCAAGGCGTAGTATTCGACCTTGGGCTCTCCTGGCATCAGGTGCGAAGGGAAGAACGCGGTTTCAGCTATCAGGGCGACGGAGCGCTTGACATGCGGTTCGATGCGGAATCTGACTCCCGTACCGCCCTTGAGATCATAAGAAGCGAACCCAAGGTGTCTATAGAACGAATACTTAGAGATTACGGGGAGGAGCCACAGTCAAGAAGGATCGCGCAAGCGATCGTAGAGCACAGGCGGGACTTGAAGACTACGGCGGATCTTGCCGATCTTCTGGGACAGGTTGTCGGAACAAGGGGTTTTCGCAAGACCGCTATGAGGGTCTTTCAGGCGCTGCGCATCGCTGTAAACGACGAACTTGAAAGTCTCAGGATCGGTCTTGAGGCGGCCATCGCTCGTCTTGCTTCGGGTGGACGAGTTGCGGTGCTTGCCTATCACTCTTTAGAGGACCGGATCGTCAAAAATAGATACAGGCAAGCAGAACAGAGTAAAGAATACAGGCGAGTTAATCGCAAACCTATTTTTGCATCCGGTAAAGAGGTGAAGAAAAACCCTGCCGCACGAAGCGCCAGGTTGAGAGTGTTGGAGAAGTTATGAAGAAGATACTTTTGGTTATATTGGCAGTAGGTTTTATGCTGGGCTACGTATGGATGCGGTCGATCAACAACCGGCTGACAGAGCGAGTGACTGAGCTCGAGCGACAGGCCGAAATACTCCAAGCCAAACTCGAGCGCGAACGCACATCGCTTGACCGTAAACTTGTAGTGACCAATCTTGAGCCGCGCGCCAAGGCCCTGGGACTGTATTATCCTTGGGAGGAGAATGGGCAGAATTAAGTTCGCAGGCGGAGTCCTTTCCGTACTGGCCGTTGGTGTATTGGGATATGCCTTTTATCTACAGGTGATACTTGGACCACGATACGCCGAACGCGCACGTTCGCAGCACGAGGAACACATAGAGCTCCCGCCCAAACGAGGGAAGGTTTACGACCGCAACGGCATACCCCTGGTTACAGACGAGAAAGCGGCCTCTATCTACGTCCTTCCACAGTACGTGGAGGATATACCCAAAGCGGTTCGTATACTTTCAAGCTACAAGCTGGGCACCCCGACAAGGCTTGAACGCTACCTGCGCACCCGTAAGCACTTCTTCTGGCTTCGCCGCAAGTTCGACTACGAGAAGGCCTACGCCCTGAAGGCCGAACTGGAAAAAGCATCTTTAGGCAACGCAATTAATATAGTAGAAGAGGCAAGACGCGTCTACCCCTGGGATGAGGTTACCGGAAGCGTTGTAGGGTTCGTAGGTACGGAACACACCGGGCTTGCAGGAATCGAGTACGCGCTGGACTCCCTGCTTGCAGGCAAGCCGGGCTGGGCGATCTATCAGAGGGACGCGTTGGGACGAGATCATCCCTCCCCGGCCTACCCTGTCCAGGAGGCAAAGGACGGCTGTGACGTTACCCTGACGATAGATCTTGACATACAGGCTATCGCCTACGAGGAGTTGAAGGCGGCGTGCGAGAAGTTTGCGGCCAAGCGAGGATACTGCGTGGTGATGAATCCTCAGACAGGTGAGGTGCTTGCCCTGGTTGACTATCCGGATTTCGCGCCCGCTCGCTACAGCCGGTACGCACGTGAAACCTGGAAGATTGGTGCGGTTGCAGACGAGTTTGAACCGGGCTCCGTGTATAAGCCGGTGGTTGCCGCCATCTGCATCGAGGACAGCCTGGCTCTACGCAACGAGTGGATACCTACCGGTTCAGGCATAGTGGTGCATGGGCGCAGAATCACAGACCTTCACGGCAAGGCGGGCTACACGTTCGATAACGTGTTCGTCAAGTCAAGCAACATAGGTGCGGCCAAGCTTGCCCTGCGCTGCGGGGTTCAGCGCTTCTACGAGGTATCACGCCTGCTCGGTGTGGGTGTGCCCACAGGCATCGAGCTCCCGGGTGAGGCATCGGGAAAGATAGATCGTCCTCGCCAGATGACCGAACTGCGTCTGACCAACAACGCATTCGGTCAGGGACTCTCCTTGACCACCCTGCAGCTTGCGGCTATCTACGCTACCTTCGCATCGGGCGGGGTTTACAACGCACCACACATCGTCAAACGGATAGAGAACGGCGGCAGGGTTATATTCAAGGGAAAAACCAAGGAGCTTAGAAGGGTATTCAGCGAGCAGACCGCAGCCGACGTATGCGAGATTCTCGAAAAGGTTATGGATGAAGGGACGGGTGAGGCGGCAAGGATCGAAGGCATCCAGGTATGCGGCAAAACAGGCACGGCCCAGAAGCCAATCCCCGGAGCAGGGTATTCATCTTCTGTAAGCGTGGTTTCCTTTGTAGGATTCCTGCCTCGCGATGACGCCCGCATTCTCACCGTGGTAGTCATAGACGAACCAGGGCTAGGCCGTTTCGCAGGCGAAATCGCCGCACCTGCCTTCCAGCGCATCATGGAACG
>JAYELY010000276.1:0-5871 GCA_034717795.1 Caldifarciminota bacterium | reverse complement strand
TTTCCTTTGTAGGATTCCTGCCTCGCGATGACGCCCGCATTCTCACCGTGGTAGTCATAGACGAACCAGGGCTAGGCCGTTTCGCAGGCGAAATCGCCGCACCTGCCTTCCAGCGCATCATGGAACGCATCCTGCGCCTGCCCGTCTACAGAGATATTCGCATGCCACCTGAAGAAGAAACCGAAAAGCTGGCCCAAATCCAGGAGCGAGAAGAATGAAGCTGGCTGATCTTATCAAAGATTGCAAAGACGTTAAACTGCACGGCTCAGGGGAAGCAGAGATCACTTCGGTGGCCTATGACTCAAGGCGGGTTGAGAAGGATTCGCTATATGTTGCAATTCCAGGCGCCAGGTTCGACGGACGCCACTTCGTACCTGATGCGATGGCTCGCGGAGCGGCGGCCGTTGCCGTACAAAGCATCGAGGGGCTGCCTCTGACCGTTCCTCTGGTCGAGGTAGAAAACGCCCGGCGATTCCTGGCCCAGGCGTCGGCAAGAATCGCAGGTTATCCTGATAGGGAGATGACCGTTATCGGGGTCACCGGCACAAACGGAAAGACCACAGTTACCTATCTTCTTGAAAGTATCCTGAAGGCCGCAGGGCAAAAAACCGCCGTCATCGGCACCACCGGCTTCTACGACGGAGAAAGATGGGAGAAGCTGTCACATACCACACCTGAGAGCACCGACCTGTGGCAGATGCTGGCACAGGTAAAGGATGCCGGGTGCGAGGCGGTGGCGATAGAGATATCGTCCCATGCCATAGCGTTCGAGCGGGTGTGGGGGCTGGATGTTGACACGGCGATTTTCACCAACCTGACACAGGATCATCTGGACTTCCACAAGGATATGGAGTCCTACAAGGAAACGAAGTTCAGGCTCTTCAATGAGATAAAGAAAGAGGCGGTGGCAGTTATCAATAAAGACGATCCGGCAGGCCGAGAGCTTGCAGAAAGGATCAAAGACCGCACCACTATCTCCTATTCATGTAAAGACCGCAACCCCTCTAAAGCCGATCTCTGGATGGAGATCGAGGAGACAAGCCTTGCAGGCTCCGCATTAGTTATACATTGCCAGGGACTGGCCCTGCCTGTATTTATCCACCTGCCTGGTCTGCACAACATAAGCAACCTTGCAGCGGCCTCAGCAGCCGCACTCAGTCTGGGGATAGAACCTGAGCATCTCAAGGAAGGAATTGAATCACTTAACTCGGTGCCCGGCCGCATGGAGCCGGTATCTAACGATAGAGGCTTTTTTATCTTCATAGACTACGCGCATACCCCTGATGCGTTAAAGCATCTGATCCTTGCCGTCAAAGAACTTGCCAAAGGACGTGTGGTGACCCTTTTCGGGTGCGGCGGCGACAGGGATAAAGATAAGCGTCCAAAGATGGGCAAGATAGCCTCGGAGTTATCCGATTACGTATTTATTACTTCGGACAATCCAAGAACCGAAAACCCGCAGGCGATAATCCAGGGTATCCTTATGGGGGTCCAGACTCCTGCCAGGCGGGTGATCGTTGACCGCAGGGAGGCGATATTCGAGGCGGTGAGATTCCTTAAGCCGGGCGACGTGCTCCTGGTCGCAGGCAAGGGACACGAGGACTACCAGATACTGGGGACTGAAAAGATTCACTTTGACGATAGAGAGGTCGTAAAGGAGGCGCTGGATGCTCTCACTTGACGAGATTATCCGTGCGGTCGGCGGAACCCCCAGTGGGATAGATGACCTTGCCTTAACCCCGACCGGTGTATCCACCGACACCAGGAGTATCGAGCAGGGTGAGCTCTTCGTGGCGCTTAGAGGTCCGAACTTCGACGGACACGACTTCCTGGAGCAGGCGTTCGAGAAAGGAGCCGTCGCAGCCATCGTTTCAAAAGACCTGCCTCCGGCCCGCACCATCAGGGTCGCAGATACGCTGCGCGCCCTTGGCGATATCGCTCAGGCTTACCGGATGAGTCTTGACATACCGGTTGTGCTCATCAGCGGAACCAACGGAAAGACCACGGTAAAGAACATCTTGAGGGATTTGCTCTCTCTAAGATACAAAACGTATGCCAATCCAGGCAGCTTCAACAACATGGTGGGTCTGCCTCTTTCAGTGCTCGCGATTGAACCAAAACACGAGATAGCGGTGCTTGAGGCGGGTATAAGCGAGAAAGGCGAGATGGAGAGGCTCTGCGAAATCTCCAGACCCAGCCACGGACTCCTGACCAACATCGGGCCAGGACATCTTGAGGGCCTGGGAACACTCCAAGAGGTGTTTGAGGCCAAATGGGAGCTTGCCCAGGCGATAAGGTCAAGAAAAGGCAGGCTCTATCTGAACGCCGACTACCCCGAGTTTCTGAAGCGGGCAATGAAGGAAAAAATCGCCTACAGTACCTTCGGGATTCAAGCCGAGGCTGAGTTCACGCCCGCCGATGTGCACTATGGTATGGATGGGACGGAGTTCAAGTTTAATGGAGAAGAATTTCATCTCCCTCTTTTAGGAGCAGGCAATCTCTCAAACGCCGTGGCTGCTCTGGCCGTGGCTGCGGGTGAGTTCGGGATTCCGCTCCCAGAGGCGGCGACTGTGCTGTCGGAGGCCAAACCCGAGCGCTGGAGACTGGAACACAGAAAGGCAGGCGATCTCAATCTTTTGATAGACTGCTACAACGCCAACCCTGTTTCCATGAGGGAAGCCCTGGAACTTCTGACTCTGTTTCCTTCGCCCCGCATAGCGGTGCTGGGAGCGATGCTGGAACTGGGGAGAGAGTCGGAACGCTACCATCACGAGATACTGGAACTGGCGCGCGACACCGCGGATCTCGTGATAATCACAGGTCCGCACTCCGATTTCTACCCCAAACACGAAGGCGTGCTCTTTATTCCGGATAAGAGCAAGGCAGCCGAAGAGATCCACAAGAGGCTCCTGCCCGAAGCAAGTGTCCTCATCAAGGGCTCGCGCGACTGTGCCCTGGAAGACGTCGTTTCCAGGCTCTGGGGTGGCGCATGATATACCTTCTCGCCCGCGCACTGCAACCCATCTTCTCGCCTGCGAATCTCTTCCGCTACATCACCTTCCGCGCGGCTATGGCCGCAGGATTCGCAATACTCGTACTTATGATCTTCGGAAGACCGGTGGTCAGGATGATCAACCGCCTGGCTCTGGGCGAGGAGATATACGAGGAGCTGCCCGAACGTCACCGCAAGAAGGCTGGCACCCCCTCGATGGGCGGGGTTCTCATCGTTTCTGCAATCATCGTCTCCCTCCTGCTTTTCGCAGACCTCGCCAATCCATACGTGCTGCTCTCGCTCGTAATACTTGCGGGTATGGGAATTGTGGGTTTTGCCGACGACTACGTAAAGCTCCGCAAACACAAGCGGGGCATCAAGAAGCGCTGGAAGTTCCTTGCCCAGGCTGTTCTCGCACTGGGAGTGAGTCTTTATCTTTACTTCTTTCCCGAAAGCCAGACTCTGAGGTCGGCTACCAACGTGCTGTTCTTGAAGAACTACGTGATCCAGCTTGGGTTATTCTACGTGTTCCTGAGCGGCTTCGTTATAGTGGCTTCGGGCAACGCGGTGAACTTCGCGGACGGACTGGATGGTTTGGCCATCGGTCTTCTGGCGATCGTTGCCGGAGCCTACGCGGTGCTCGCATATGCGGGAGGGAATGTAAAGATTGCAGACTACCTGAACGTTCTTTACGTTGCCAAGGCCGGTGAGATGGCTGTGGTGAGCGCTTCGGTTGTGGGAGCAGGACTCGGCTTCCTATGGTTCAACGCTCACCCTGCATCCATCTTCATGGGTGATACGGGCGCGCTCCCCCTGGGCGCACTCATGGGGTTTATTGCGGTGGTGGTAAAACAGGAGATTCTTTTAGCGATCATCGGCGGGGTGTTCGTGCTGGAGGTTGTCTCGGTGATACTTCAGGTCATCTGGTTTCATGCAAGCAAGGGAAAGAAGAGACTATTCAAGATGACCCCCTTGCACCACCACTTCGAGCTGAAGGGATGGGCGGAATCAAAGATAGTGGTCCGGTTCTGGATATGGGGAATCCTCTTCGCCCTGGCAGGGCTGGCAACCCTGAAGGTGAGATGATGAGAAGGATCGCAATCCTGGGCCTGGGCCGTGTAGGACGCAGCCTCTTATCCTACCTCATGGAAAAGGACGTAGAGATATTGCTCTACGACGAGAACCCCGAGGCTCTGGTTCACCGAAAGGTAAAATTCGCAATAGACAACAGACAAGCCAGAGTGATAGATGACCCTGAAGATCTCAAAGAGGCGGATTTAGTCTTGAAGAGTCCGGGCATACCCAACGAAGCGGGCTGGATACGTGAGCTTGACGATGCCGGTGTTCAAATGATCGACGAGATAGAGTACGTGTGGAACGAACTGGGGCAACCGATTACGGTTGCGGTCACCGGCACCAACGGAAAGTCAACCACCACCGCATGGATAGCAGAGGTTCTGAAAGCCGCAGGTAAGCGGGTGTTCTGCGGCGGCAACATCTCACCGGGAAGGCCCTTCTCAGAAGCTCTTAACGACAGGAAATACGAAGCATACGTCATCGAGGTCTCCACATTCCAGCTTGAGCGATGCCCAACCTTCAGACCTAACGTTGGGGTGCTTTTGAACGTCACCCTAGATCACCTGAACCGGCATTCGCTTGAAGAGTACGTCAACCTGAAGCTCTCCCTGTTTAAGAATCACACTGAGCTGGACAGGGCGGTGCTGAACGCGGACGATGAGAACATCAAAGCAAGGCTTGAAGAGATCAAGGGCAAGCGGGTAGTATTCTCTGTCGAGAGGACCGACGTTGATGCCTCACTCAAAGGTGATGCGCTATACCTCAAGGATACCGAGATCGTAAAGAGAGGCGATCTTCTCCTTCCCGGTCTTCACAACGCAGCCAACGCCCTTGCCGCGATAGCGGTGGCCGGGGAGTTTAATTTACCGCAAAAGGCCATACGATCGGGGCTTATGAAATTCAAGGGCCTGCCACACCGGATGCAGTATCTGGGGGTACTGGAAGGCAGGAAGATTTACAACAACTCCATGTGCACCAATCCGGTAGCCTTTTATCACTCGGTACGCTCGTTTGATGAGCCCTCGGTGATAATATCAGGGGGCAGGGAAAAGGGCCTTTCCCTTGAACCGTTCATCCGGGGTGTGAAGGAGCGGGCAAGGTTTGTAGTCCTCTTCGGCGAGAACGCCGAGAGTCTGAAAGGGATTCTTGAACGAAATTTACGCTTCTCCTCCTGCGTCACAGTCACATCGCTGAGGGCTGCCCTACAGGCAGCCCTCAGCCACAGCTCAGAAGGAGATAGGATACTCTTCTCACCCGGCTTTGCAAGTTTTGGAAACTTCAGAAACTTCGAGGAGCGAGGAAATGCATTCATCCAGGCCTATAGAACGATCAGAAAAGCCTGATTACGGGTTTTTGGCTATCATCGTTCTTCTGGTGGGCTTCGGCCTGGTGATGGTATTCTCCTCAAGCTTCTATCTCGCCAATAACGACCCGTTGTACTTCCTCAAGAATCAAGCCATCCGTATCGCGATAGCAATGGGTTTCTTTCTCATAGGACTCAAGGTGCCCTTCAGGTTCTGGCGAAAGATAGGCGGCATCTTTATCATCCTATCGATCGTCGTTCTCGTAGTCGTGCTATTCATCGGACGCAAGGCAGGCGGAGCCACACGCTGGCTTCAGTTTCTTACCTTTTCTTTGCAGCCCGCAGAGTTCGTCAAGGTCGCTCTGCTTTTGTACCTTGCCAACTTCTACGCCAAGAGGGAGGGAGCAGAACGCAGCTTCAAGCACTACACGCTTCCTCCTTTGATTGTATCAGGAATCCTCTTATTGCTTATAGCGCTTCAGCCCAACCTGGGAACCGC
>JAYELY010000275.1:0-1899 GCA_034717795.1 Caldifarciminota bacterium | reverse complement strand
CGGAGGAATCGGGTACTTGACGCCCTATCAGAAATTGTCTATAATCAGACAACCTAAACTAGACGACAGTCCCGCCGTTCGGGACGAAGGCCAACATGAGACGCAGTTGGTTGCATAGTACAGATTATTAAAAGATTCAGGCAGGACGACCGTTTGGATATGCGGGATGTACTTTTCGAAGTTCATTACAATAAAACTATGCCTGCTCCACCCTTGAGTCAATGGATCAGGATCTATCTTCGCAACCCTTACCTTTTAGCATTACGGCTCTATCAGATTACTATCGGCGGCGGCATTCTTATCGCACACCAACAGTATCTGCTTGAACCTGTTGAGAGAGTAACTTGACATGACTCAAAATTACATAATCAGGGATGTACTTTTTTCAAAACGTGTAGCCTTTTTAGGACTGCAGCGCCGCATCTTTGTTAAACAAACCTTTACCGAGGAGTGAATTTGGAATGGCACGGTGAGCAGGTGATTCCCGAGGCAATGGATTCTTCCAGCGAGGTTCAGCGCCTGACCCTTAAAGTGCATTTCGAACGTTATCGCATGGCTCGTGACTGGCTTGCGGGGCGCTTTCAAGGTCGTCGTATTCGTCTTCTTGATCTCGCTTGCGGAACCGGTTTTGGTTCTGAGATACTTTCAGATGTGGGCGAGGTTGTTGGTGTGGACATAAGCGAAGAGAGTGTGGGATACGCAAATAGTCATTACAAGAATAGTAATACATCCTTCAAATTGGGTAACGCCGATAATAAAAGCTTTCTTGAGGGCCTGCGGGAGTTTGACGCTGTGGTGAGCCTTGAGACTATTGAGCACCTTGCGGATCACTATGCTTATCTTAAATGGGTCAATAAAGCGTTGCGACCGGGCGGGGCTTTGGTTGTTTCATTCCCTTCAACGTTTACCATGGACTGGGCCGTTCCGCATCACAAACGTGACATTTCGCGTTCTGCTGCACGTCGTTTGTTTGCAGAGTGCGGTTTTGAGATTGCGAATAGATTCAATCAAGGCGATCGTTTGCCGATGCGTCATATGCTCAGCGAGCTGCGTACAAACCCAGATGTTCCGACCCCGCCTCTGAGTCAATGGGTGAAGTACTATTTCAGGCATCCGGATCACATGCTCAGGCGTATTCATCAAATGACTTTCGGCGGCGGAATTCTGCTCGCGCATCAGCAATACCTGCTGGAACCGATCAGGGCCGGCTGAGAAACCAACGGTGATTATTTAACCGATAGGAGTGCCATGTCAGGAATCAGCGAACGGGTATATCCCAAGGAGATGGATGCGAATGGTGTGGGGAATATCCAGGGGGTCATGTATAAAGTTTTTACCACACGCTACAAGGTTGCCAGGGATTGGCTGAGGCATTACTTTCAGGGGAGAGAACTTAGGGTTGTCGATATTGCCTGTGGATCAGGATACGGTACCGAGATACTCTCGGAACTTGGAGAGGTAGTGGGGGTCGATTTGGATCCCGAGACGGTGAATTACGCCCGCAAGAACTACAAGAACGAGCGCACTTCCTTTATGGTAGGTAACGCGGATGACTTTGAGTTTCTGGAAAGTCTGGGTAAGTTCGATGCAGTGGTCAGCCTGGCTACGGTGGAGCACGTAGTCGACGCGTATGCCTACATGTCCTGGATCCACAGCGCTCTTAAACCGGGGGGCGCCAGCGTGGTATGTTTTCCATCGGTGGTTACCATGGATTGGGCCGCGCCCCATCATAAGAGGGACATCTCGCGTCCTGCAGCACGTCGGCTGTTCCGTGGAACGGGTTTTGAGATCAGGAGGAATTTCTACCAGAACCATAAGCTGGATATAAGGCATCTGAAAAATGAAATCACCAGCGATGACAACGAGATACCGGTGCCACCCTTACGTCAATGGGTCAAG
>JAYELY010000274.1:0-1914 GCA_034717795.1 Caldifarciminota bacterium | reverse complement strand
GAACCCTCACATACGGTGGCAACAACTATTACTATTCGGATACCGGCGGTATAGCTTGCGACTCCACCTACTCAGCAACCCGGGATACGTTTTATCTCCCAGATACCAATTTTGTTACCGCATTCCCATTCGTGTGCCGCGCGATCAACGACACCATCTACCTCAACGCTAACCGCTTCACTGGCGGCAAGCCAACAGGTGAAAGCGGCACACAACCAGGCAGCGGCGTATGGTCAGGTTCGGCTGTCAGAAGAGGCTTTGGCCACGACCCGCAGATCTTCAACCCGGTTGGAGGCACTTGGTCTACTACATTCGATTACACTAGCTATCCGCCTGACGACCCCACCTATTCAGGAAACTGGTATCTAACTTACAGTACCCCTGACGGACTTAGGGGTATAGGCACCAGTTCCGGTTCCAGAATACGTCGCTGGTAGCAAGAGGCATAAACGGTTGGAGGGGAAGCCTCGGCTTCCCCTCCCTTGACAAGCGATAGGAAGAACCTATCATTAATCACAAGGAGGTTTCAATGAACCTTTTGTTCGTTTTAATGCCGCTCTTGTTGCAAGGCGGGATTATCAAGGAAGCCTTTCGGGTAGGTGAGGCGGAGCCTAACCACCATCAAGTATGCTTACGTACTGCCATGGCTTCAGACGGCCGTTTTGGGATAGCATGGGTAGACAGCTTGCAGCTTCCGGATCATTATGAGTTGAATATGTTCGTGCGCTTCTTCGACCGTGATGGGAACCCGTTAACAGAAGCTTATCAGATTACCAAGATCGCGGACACCAACTGGATATACTGGCCTTGCCTTGAGATAGACAGCGCAGGTAATGCTATCCTGCTCTGGGTTGATAACAGAACCCAAAGTAATGAGTGGCTCTCCAACATCCGCTTCCAGCGCTTTGAACCTGACGGGACTCCTGTGGGTTCTTCGCAGATACTAGTCCCCAAAGTATGGTTACAGTCCACCAATCCACCTGTGAGCCTGAGTCTCAACAACAACGGCGAGTTCGCGGTGGCGTGGTGTGAGGGGCAAGTAACTGGTGAGTACGGTTATTATGTGTTTGCCCAGCGGTTTAATATGGAGGGCTACCCTCTGAATCGCGCTTTCTTGGCTTCCGACACCTGTTGGGACACTACGCGGATTGACTACTTCTACCCTGGAGTTGCGTTGAATGACGCAGGTGATTTGATTGTGACCTGGATTGATTTTAACGAAACTTCTAAAGGCTATCCTTGTTTTCAGGTATTTGACGCGAATGATGAACCAATCTTGCCATGGGACCCTTTAGGTAACCGCCTGGATGACGGGGGCGAACGCGCCGGTGCTTGCCGGCCCGAACCGCACTGGCTGGATAACGACCGATTTTTAGTCTTCTGGACTGATTACTGCGTGCCTCCATATCTTTCTCCACTTCTTGGCCGCGTCTTCAGCGAACGGGGTCTTATTCGCCACCCCATACGCTTGGTTATGTGGAGCGATACCCTGTGGTTGACGGGCGCGGATCCACGCGGCCAGTTCTCCACGGCCATTGCGTCTAATGACAGCTTTGCCTACACGCACACGAGGAACTACTATGACTACCCTGATACGTCCAACCCGTGGAAGACGCGTACCTGGGAGCATGGGGCTGGTTTCTTGGGTCAGATTGTTAACAACGAACCCTGGCGCAGGACTAATCTGTTTGAGTACACCCCACCCTGGGGAGCGGATACCGTGAACAGCTTTTTTGACAACTGGCCTCACGTCCAGCCCTCTGCTGTGGCCTGCTGCGACGACCGTATCGTTTGGGTGTACTCTCGACTTAACACCGACACCATCTTTGAGGCCTACGCCCTCATCACCGACTGGGACATGGGCGTAGGGGTAGTTGAAAGACCTGTCTTTACCCAATCCCCCATCCAGCTCTC
>JAYELY010000273.1:0-9836 GCA_034717795.1 Caldifarciminota bacterium | reverse complement strand
TCGGCTATCCGATAACCTGCCCGTAACGCCCGGGCCACAAGCTCGGACTCGGTATCGAAGTGGTTCGTCCTTAGAGGTACCCTCCGCAGGACCTCTGCTGAGATGAGCCTGTACCCGCACTGCGAGTCGGTGATCTGACGTCGTCCCCCAAAGATCGAGAGCACCATCGATGTCAGACGGTTAACGAACCAGCGGTCGAAAGGCATCCCGGCCATGTTGGGACGTCGCGTGCCTATCGCCAGATCAAAAGTGGCGGGATCCAACCCAAGGAAACGATTTGCTTCCCTTACGTCATGCTGGGTATCCGCGTCCATGGTCATGATCCATTGGTAGCCTGCTGCAAGCGCCGCTTTAAACCCTGTCTTGTGCGCCGCTCCCTTGCCTCGGTTTTTCTTATGATTCAAAACGCATACCCCCATGCCTTGCGCCGCATCGCCGGTTGCATCAGATGATCCATCATCCACCACCCAGATTTGTTCTGCTTTAGCCCCGAAGCGAAACCAATCGGAAAGTACCTTTTCCAATGTATCTGCGGCCTCGTAGGCAGGAATAACGATGGCTACATCATTGAGCTCAATCAATCTTCTTCCCTCAATCCCTTGACCGTGGCCATGTTGCGGTTGTCGGCATCCGACATGGACGGTGTTTCCATGATCGCGGGCAGGTGCTTTAGTTTAGGGTGGTTGATTATCCTGCGGAACGACTCGATGCCTATTTCTCCTTTACCTATGTGCCAGTGGCGGTCGTTGTGGCTGCCCAATGGCGTTTTGGAATCGTTAAGATGCACGAGCAGAAGTTTGTCAAGACCTATGAGTTGATCTATTTCCTTCAGGGTGTCTTCCAACCCTTTGGCGGTATGCAGATGGTATCCGGCCTGGAAGGCGTGGGCGGTATCCAGACAGATGCCCACGTAATCCTTCTTCTCGACCCCACCTATTATCCTTGCCAGATCATAAAAACTTCCCCCAAGGCGAGTGCCGCCGCCTGAGGTGTTCTCGATAAGTATCCTTACATTATTCGCTTTGGCAGAAGAGATTGCTTGATTTAACGAATCGGCAACCCTTCTTATTCCCTGATCCAGACTCGAGTCCTTGAATGCGCCGGGATGAAAAACCAGGAATTCGGCACCCAGCATAGATGATCGCTCAAGCTCCTCTGAGAACGCTTTCTGCGAGCGCTCAAGCATCTCCTTCTCCGGTGTTGCAAGGTTGGGAAGATAGAACAGATGCACTATCAAAGGATCAAGTGATGCTTTCATGCGTAGCTTGCGAAAACTTGCCGCCACATCCGGATCAAGGGGCGTTCTCTTCCACTGTTTGTTGGAGCCAGTAAATATCTGCGCCGTCTCACACCCAAGATACTTCGCGCGTTCGATAACCTTGGTAAAGCCACCGGCAATGCTTATGTGGAAACCGAATCTCACTCTTGGTCTGTGCTGTCCAGGCTTTTGCGGCCGCTGAGAGCTCTGCTGATGGTAACCTCGTCTGCCAGCCCCAGGTCTGCACCCGCCGGGATTCCCCTTGCGATCCTTGATACGCGTATACCCATACCCTTAAGTTGCCCGGCCACGTAAAGGGCCGTGGTTTCTCCCTCGGTGGTCGCCGAGGTTGCAAGGATTACCTCTTTTGTTCCTTCCTGCCTCACACGCCCTACGAGCTCCGCGATACGGAGCTCGTCTGCAGATACATCTTCCATAGGGGAAAGCACCCCGCCAAGCACGTGATAAAGTCCTTGGTAGACACCGGCACGCTCGATCAGCGGTATATCGAAAGCCTCCTCTACAACGCAGATCTCGGTTTGTACGCGTGAGGGGTCTTTGCAGATCTCACAAAACTCATCTTCGGTCAGGTTGCCGCAGCGCTCGCAGGTACGTGTCTTGTCACGTGCCGCAAGGATCGCTTCGCTTAGCTCGGCAGCCTCTTCGCGCTTAATGCGTAGTATATAGCGCGTGATCCGCTGTGCGCTCTTTTCTCCTATACCGGGTAGTTCCTTAAGGCGTTGGATCAGCCTGGTTAAAGCACTCATCAGAGATCAGAAAAGACCTGGTAAAGGGATGCCTATGACTTTTTGGACCTCTGCCTGGGCTACTTCCTTTGCCTTGCGTTTGGCCTCGTTGACCGCGGCGATCACCAGGTCCTCAAGCATCTGGCTTTCTTCTGGATCTATTACTTCTTTTTCTATCTTAAGTTCAAGTAGGGTGCCGTTTCCGTCGGCTACCGCCTTGACCATCCCCCCGCCAGAGGTCGCCTCTCCACGTGACGCGGCCATAATACCGGCTATTTTATTCTGGATCTCCTGGGCTTTTTTCAATAAGTCGGCTTGTCTCATCGAACTATCTCTCCTTTGAAGATATCCAGCACATCCTCAACCGCAGAGCGAGGTTTGGATTTAGGACCCCGGCTTTCTTTCTTTATGGGCTTGGTTGCCTTAAACTCCAGACGTAGCTTTTGCCCTGCTAGCCTTGAAAGTCTTTCCTCAAGCTGAGATTGTTCCGCTTCCAGACAGCCTATATTGAGCTCTGGATTGTTGCTTATGCCTATCCTTAAGAGATTGTTTCGGGTCTCTATGATTTCTGATGTCTGAAGCGCAAGTGTTAAGAAAGATTCTTCGGTGCTTATCTCTTTTATAAAGCGTTTCCATACGTCTGTAAGTGGGACGGATTGTACCGATTCTTCCGTTTCCCGCATCTCTCCCTCGGCCTTTTTCGTATCGTTTTCAGTGGCTTGCTTTGAAGGCCCTTCTTCAGTGATTGATGTCGGCCCCTCGCCGGCATTCAGAACGCCGGCATGATTTTGCTGGAGTGGTGATTTTTGCGCTTTTGGTCTTGAGGTCTGGGCAGACGTGGCGGTTTTTGTGGATCGGGAGGATTCTTTAGGAACGGCTTGCTTTTCTTCCGTATCCAGAAGCGCCAGTGTAAGGGTCTCTATGAAGATGACCTTCTCGCGGCTGCGCTTGAAGGCCTCTTCGGACTTAAGAAAGCGTTCAAGCATCCTGGCCAGCTGCTTGGGTCTATACTCCTTGGCGTGTTTTAAGACATTTTCAGGGAAGCTGGATCTTTCAACCCTCATGTCCAAACTGGTAAAGAGAAGGGCGCGCAAAAAACCTACCATCCCGAAGTAGAACTCGGCCACGTCGTACCCTGCCGCAAAAGTCTGCTCAAGGAACGCAAGCAGCCCTGCCTCGTCTTTTTCTCCAACCAGCTCGAGAAGATGAGAGAAACGCTCGTAAGGGACTATGCCTAAAAGTTCGGTTACGTCTTCTGCGGTGACCTTTCCTTGCTTGAAGGTGGTTATCTGCTCCAGCACGCTCTCGGCGTCACGCAGCCCGCCGTCGGCGATATCCGCGATGAGTCTCACCGCGTCTTCCGCGACATCCAGATTTTCCTTCTCGATTATCATCTCAAGGCGTTTGGCTATAACATCAGGGGCTATGCGTTTGAAGTCGAATCGCTGGCAGCGCGAGAGGATGGTTGCAGGAACCTTGTGAGGTTCGGTGGTGGCGAAGATGAAGATTACATGGGAAGGCGGCTCCTCAAGTGTCTTAAGAAGCGCGTTGAACGCCTCGGTAGTCAGCATGTGGACTTCGTCTATTATATAGATACGGTAGTGCCCACTTGTAGGTCTGTAGCGGACGTTTTCCCTTAACTCCCTTATCTGGTCTATCCCGCGGTTGGACGCGCCGTCTATCTCAAGAACGTCCAGACTTTTGGATGCCTTAATCTCCAGGCAAGTCGAACACCTGTCGCATGGGTGGACTGTCGGCCCCTCGACGCAGTTCAGACTCTTGGCAAGTATCCTTGCCGTTGTCGTCTTGCCGACACCTCTTGGCCCTGCAAACAGATACGCGTGTGCGAGCCTGTTGTGCTGGATGGCGTTTGTAAGTGTTCGCTTGACGTGTTCCTGGTCGAAGAGTTCGGCAAAGTCCTGAGGTCTGTACCGCAGAGAGAATGTTCTGGGTTCCATTATTCTTTATTGCTGGAAATCCAGTTGGTTTAAAAGTGATCGGCCGTGCGGCATCTTCGTCCGGGGCGGCGAGGACTGCGGAAGCGAGGCGACTCCAATCAGGCTCTCTTTACACCACAGCGACATCCGCGTACCGTTGCTTCCTTCCGGATCTGGCGGGGTTGGCGGGGCGTTGCGAGCAAAGACCCGATCTTCATCATCGTCCGCCCCTGCAGGGGCTCCCGCTTTCCCGACCTCATGATGTCTTTCAGCCTCGCATATGGCGGGTTTCGAGTCCAGGAGACCGCCAGCCTCCCGCCTAGCACGGCCGAATCTCACTAGTCTCGAAGTTCCTCTTTGGAGATAGCCACTTTCATATCCATAGTATTCAATCCCTTCGGGATAGCTCCGTATATCTCAAGCTTATCGGCCAGTTCCTGTATCGCTATCGCGTTTTGGTCGATCTCGTGGGTCCGCTGGAAGCCGGGTAGATTCAGACGTTCGATCAGCTGTTCGTCTTCGATTTCGAGAGCACGTGCAAGGACCGCACGGGTGGTATCCTGATTCTTGGCCATCTCCAGATACGTAAGCTCCATGGCCTTGTTCATTCGTTTCACAGCCAGTTCATTCTCGTGGAAGTACTCGGGCGTTACAAAAAGACCGGACCCCAGATAGGGGGAGTTGATCCACTTGGGGAACATGGCGCCTTCTGCAAACGGTTCGCTAAGGTGGACCTTGGCTAAGGTGAAGTAGGGTTCAAGGGGCAGGATGAGATCAACCTCTCCGGACTCAAGTGCTGCAAGGAGTTTTTCTGAAGGATAGACCTTTATTGTGACCGTGGCTGGATCTACCTCTGCGGAGGTCACAATAGCCTGCATCGCCGTTTTGGTTCTCGCACTCACCCCTACAGTTTTTCCTTCGAGGTCGCTTATCTTGTCGAATCTCAGTCCCTTGCGGGGAAAGAGTCCTTCCTGCGGTGTTGCTACCTTGAACTCCACCGCAAAGAAGCAGCGCAGGGTATCATCGTGCTCGCTCATCCAGCGCAGGGCATCTGGCCAGGGAACGAGCGCAAAATCGGCTTCGCCGGAAACCAGAGCCGCAAGCGCCGTGCCCGGGTCTTCAACCTTCTGTAACGTCGCCTCAACCTTTACTTCTTTGTTTGTGAAGATGCCCTTTTCCTGGGCGTAGTATATGGGAACTGAGGAAACAGAAGGTTCTACAAGCACCTTCACCTGAACCGGACGTGAGAGCTTGACCAGAGGAACAATGAGTATGGCGGCAAGGGCGAGTCCGAGTACGATAATTACAGCAGTGAGAATATGTTTGGTTGCTTTCATCGGTTCTCTCCTTCTTTTTTGATCAGCTCGTCGTATTTCTTCAAGAGTTCACTGGCCTTTTTGATGTCCCCCCGTTCCCTTGCTATAACGGCCAGGTTGCGATAAGCATCTGCTATGTTTTCGTCTATTTCAATCACTTTTTCCAGATGCTTTTCTGCCTCCTCGAGTTCCTTAGGCTCGAACTTCAAGTAGCATATGCCAAGCCACAGGTGGACGTAGTAATCTTCCTCAGCCTCGGCTTCAACCTTCTTTAAGAGCTCCACGGCCTTTTTATATTCCCCAATGTAATACGAGGCTAAGGCCTTGTCCCACATAACGTTGATATTCTCCGGGTCAAGCTCTAAAGCGCTGGCAAGAGCTGAATCGGCTTCAGGGTATTTTTTGTTTTCCATGTAGCTTTTTCCCAGCCAGTTATAGGCGTTGCTCAGCTGGCGATTTTTGCCTGCATAGCCGCTTTGCCACCGCAGGAAAGCTGTTGCCTGTGGAGGAATAAGGCCGAACTCCTCCGTGAGTAGTTTCTGTTTGTCGTCCATGGATACGCTGTCTGAGGACTCTTCGAGTTCTTCTATCGCGTTGACCATCTTGTCAATATCTTCGTCCTCAATGCCCAGCTGTGAACCTACGCTTTCTTTAAGTTTCTCAATCTCGGTGTTGAACCTGGCGGTTGATACCTTGAATAACTCGACGGCCTCTTCCTTGTTCCCTTTAATCAGATTTACCCTACCTTTAAGATACGCTACGTCAGGGGACTCCGGGTTTATCTTTTCCAGTTTCTGCGCTGCGTCCAGGGCTTCATCCAGCTCTTGATTCTGCAGGTGGAACCGGCCCAGGAGCACGTAGTTCTGTTCGCGTTCGGGATCGAGCCTGATTCCCATGCGCAGGAACAGAATCACGGTATCTGCTTTTGAAGGATCATAGAGCATCTCTTGTGCGCCGTAGTAGAGTGCAATCTGGGCAAGATCAGAGGCTTCCTCGTCTTTCTTTAATACCTCCCCGGTGGTGTCGCGTTTGAGCACCTCAAGGAACGCCCTGGCCGCTTCAGCCAGATCCGGCTTCTTCATCCTTATGCTTGCCTTCCCGTGCCACATGTACGATTCGGTGACGGCCATTCCCTTTTCTATGGACTCAAGAAAGAGGCTGTCTGCCTTTTCGTAACGCTCGCCCCGGTAGTGGATTTTTCCGCCTTCCAGGAGATAGCTCCCTTTTGCGGCAAAGGTGACAGCGGCCATAATTACTAAAAGACCAGCAAGGCGTCTCATTTTTTTTCCTCCTTCGTCTAAGCCTTCAGCGGCCCGATGGCCTTTGTGTATCGATTATAAGGAACTTTCCTCATCTTGCAAGCTTAGTCTATTGTATCCAGGTGAATTGTCAATATTTTGTTGCTGCGTTTGATGCATCAGGGTTACGGGTTACCCCCTGCAATCTCTGCGAAGGCCAGGTAGGCGGTATGTGAGATCATCCTTTCCCTCGGTCGTGAACCTTGCGGGCGGATCAGCATCTCTCGCATCATTACCTCCCAGACCTCGAACCGGGTGAATCCATGCTCTTCCAAGGCCTTGCGGGTTTCCTGCAGCTGTTCGGTTGTAGGGCTCAGGGATACCCAGCGGCCTGCACCTACCAGTGCTTTGGCAGCGTGAGGAACGATGCCCCAGGGTTCCGGCAGGTCCACAACGCACACATCCACCTCCTTTACCCCGAACCCCTGTTTTTCTACGTCGCGCAGCTCGAAGGTTACGAACTCCTCAACCCCCAGTCTTTTGACGTTGGCACGGGCTACCTCGAGAAACTCCGGACGGCGCTCAAAGGAATATACGTGTCCTTCGGGCTGTACGTATCGCGCAAGGATGAAGCATAAAGCACCCGATCCCGAACCTACCTCTGCCACCCGCACTCCTGGCGCGATGGATGCCCTCAAAAGCATGTAGCCGACGTCCTTTGGATAGGCTATGGTTGTGCGTCGCTTGACCCCTATCATCAGATCGGCCAGCGAGGGCCGCAGAAGTGTAAAGCTAAATCCCATGTGGGTCTTTACAACCTCCCCGTAGTTGCATCCTATGATCTGGCCCCAGGGGATGCGTCCCTTGTGGCATTCGAAATCGCCCTTCTCGAGTACCTTCCTCAGGTAGTGAAGGCGTTCATTGTGGTAGAAGAGGACCTGCTCGCCTGGTGTTATTCCTGCCATATTCGCAGCAAGATGGATAAAACGGTTTTGCCCGGCCGCGAGGATTTCACCCTGAGCTTGCCGTGGTGAAGCTGTTGGATAACGCGGCGGGAGAGCGCAAGACCGATCCCCCAGCCGTGCTTCTTGGTGGAGAATCCGGTCCTAAACACATCACGGGCGTGTTTTACCTCGATCCCCGTTCCGGTGTCGGTTATCGTTATCTCGTAGTAGTTGCCCTTCTCTGCTTTTTTGCCCGCCACTGTGATCTTGCCCGACTTTCGTCCTATGGCGTCGATGGAGTTGCGGATAAGGTTCTCGAGCGTCCAGGAGATGAGTGTGGGATCCATTAGCAGGCGCGCGTTCCCCGAAACTTCCACCTCGAAGTTGATGCGTGAGGGGGCGCGGTGCTGCATGAAGCGAACCGTCTGGCTTATTATCGGTTCAATCTCATGGGGTTCAAGACGCGGCTTGTCTCCGATGCGTGCGAACCGATCCAGGATTCCCTTGATGCGCTCAAGGTCGGCCACTATCTCTTTTGATGCCTCGGCGTCCAGCTTGGGGCGAATGAGTTCGCTCCATCCCAGGAGCGAGGAGACAGGGGTTCCCAGTTGATGGGCGGTCTCGCGTGCAAGAGCCACCCATAGCTTTTCCTGTTCCCGACGTGATGAGGCCACGATGAATACGAATCCCAGGATAACAAAAAGAACGATGAATGATATCTGAATGAGAGGAAAGTACTGCAGCATGGTCCATGATTTAGGCAACCCGTAGTGGAGAACGCTTAATGTGAGGGTGTCCAGCCTGACGGTGTCTTGACTGATGGAATCCAAAAGAGGTATCACTGCACGAATGGGGATAGGCTCGTGCTCCCGATCGAGCTTTTGTATGAATCGAGGCAGGGCCTCGGGCACGGTATCGCGGACAGGGACGTTTCGAAAGCTCTGCGAGTTGCCGGCGCTGTCCGTTATCACCACAGGGAAGTCCACCTGACTCACTATCTCTTCAAAGAGAAGATTCTCAAGAAGCATCTGGGTTTCCGGTGATGCCAGGGAGCGTATGTAGCTTGCATAGAGCCTTGAGCGGAAAAGGGTTTCTTCTTCGAGTTTCTTGAGGAGTCGCTGAGAGTAAAAGGCCCAGAATACCGCTAATGCCAGGAGTCCGGCCACGGCGTATATCTGAATAAATCTACGCAGGTTCAAAGCGAAAGGCTCGCGAGAGCTTCTTCGATTGCCTCAAGCGGAGGTGTTTCTTTAGCGGTCTGGGTGATTACCTTGAGGGTAGGAGAGGCGGGCAGTTTGAGGTGACGGGTTTTACCGCCCAGGATGATAACGGATGGTATTTCCAGAAGGTAGGCCAGCTCGAAGCAGCGATCCGGTTTACCTATGTAGGCGGAAGCCGATGCAAGTAAACCAGCCTTTATCTCCGGCTCTTCTTCCATCCACGTTTCGGTTCCGAAAACCTTCATCCCCGCGAGGCTTTCAGTATCAATGGCAACCGATGAGAGCAGGTAGGGCGTTTTATCTCCGGCGCTGTACCTGTATTTCTTCAGCCACTCGTTGATTCTTCGTTGGAGAACTTGGGGACGGGGGAGGCTTTCAGTGATTTTTTCCGCCCCCGTCAGATACCTGCTCATAAACTGTGTCCGTTTGTGCATGTCCGCTTCCTTTGGGGGTGAGAAAAGGATGTTGAAGTAAGGGAAGAGTCCCTCAGCCTGGTAAGCGATCCGCAGCTTGGCCTCAGAAAGGATGGCGAGCTCCGGCAGTGCTGAGGGGTCAAGATCTAAGAATAAATCAAAGGAGGATTTAGCGAATCTCTCCTTCAGGGTTTTGAAGGTCTTTGAACCGTAAAAAGGTGTGTCGGCAATATCGATTCGCTCATTGAATATCTCGTTGAATCCGGAAAGAAGCAGGTCTGCGTCCTGCGGCGAAAGCACAGTAATCTTGCGCCCCCTTTTGGCTCTCTTCAGAGCCGCCGCGGTATAAAGCGAGAATAGTGTGTGTGGTGCGCGCTCTGCAAGACGTACAAGCACATCCTTGGCTCCAGTTAACTCGGCATGGAACGAGATCTCTTTCCTGGCAAGGCGTGACTTACTCCACGCAAGGTATATTGCTCTTGTCAGTGCTGACATACTCAAGTCTAGACAGAATCCGGGTTATGTCAAGAACAACAGATGCCTCAATCATCCTATAGACCCTCTCATGCGATTGCGGCGTTCCGGTGCTGTTATGTCGAAAATTATCAGCCAGGGATAGGGTTTTCTGCGGTTCATTTTCGGGATAACTACCAACATGGTGGTACAGAGATTGGATATGTAGGTTAGTCAGTTTTTTGTTAGTGTCAAGTGATTTAACCATGTCGGCCTCAATAATAACGGGATGAAGTATCAGCACCCCGGGG
>JAYELY010000272.1:0-9845 GCA_034717795.1 Caldifarciminota bacterium | reverse complement strand
CGGAGTGCGGATTCTCAAGCTCCTCTATGCGTGCATCTCCTTCGCCTGCGTAGAGGAAGACGTTTCGTGCAAGTTCCGAGCAAGCGGTGCTGATCCGGGTTTGATCCACAAGCCCGAAGCCTAACTCTCGTGCTATAGATCTGGCAGTTGTCCGTACGCCTACGATATCTACTTCCTCCTTAATCTGAAGTACTATCATCGTTTGCCTCTTCTTGATCCTTCTCCGTGGGGTTCTGTTCTTCAAGATAATTTTCTTCGAGACATCCGGTGCGGATGTCGTAACCACCGTCAAGATTTAACGCGGTCTTTGCATCGCCTCCAGACAGCTCCAGTTCAGCCAATGTAATGGCCAGCGCCGGCTGTATTCCGGTAATCACAGTCTCCGTGTCACGGGCAGAAGCCATCTTTCCCATCTGTGCGGCAAAAGGGTTCGTTTCGCATCGTATGGTTCCTTTCGGCCTGTTCGCAAACCTACTTTCGTCTTACACCCGTTACCCTGCCATACTTGTCTGGTGGAGGAAATTGCGAGATTATATTCTGATTTTCTTACATGTCAAGGACTTTAGAGTAATTTTTTTATCCACAGGTGTTGGTTGAATATCATATATAGCAATATTAGCATCTGTTCACAAATTTCCATCCCGGGTTTGTTCCGTGTTGCGGCTCCAATGCCGGTCATCTCAGTTAGATCCCTAAGCAAGTTTACCCTGTTGAGCCTGTGAACAAGAGTCTTTATCTCACGAGTAAGGGACCGTGGTTTGGCGTGAGTTTACATCGGGTCCGGAGAGTGAAAAAATCAGTCGGAGCTTCCTACCGGCGATGGGGCAGGCTTGCGGCCCCGGCGGAAGAGAAGGAACACACCGCCCAGCAGGCCGAAGAAGACGTTTACCACGTCGAAGAGCACCGAGGTGGCAAGGGCCGTCTCCTTGGCCACCGCAAAGGTGGCAAGCATCTGCACGAATGTTTGCTCCCTAAGGCCCCAGCCTCCAACGGAGAACATGGCAAGGGTGTTCACTATCGGTATGGTTACCATGATGTGAATGAAGCTCGTCTGCCCGCCGAGTGAGCGAAAGAGAAGATACCATATCCCTGCAAGGCTTATCTGCACGCCCAATGAAACGATTACCGCGGCAAGGAGCGCGGTTTTGTGATTGCGGTAGTCGGTTATGGAGCGGAACGCACCAGCGATCTTTTCACCCAAGGGATACTTGAACACCCTCAGTTTAGAAAGCCAGGGTGAGAGCCAGGCGTTTATTTTCGTAGAAAGGAATGCGAGAATCAGGGAAATCGCGAAGATGAACGCAGCGCCGAAGACGGCAAGCAGCAGGAAATTTCCGCTCACTGCGGCGTAGAAGATACTTGCAAGAAACGCGAAGCTGAATACTCCGATGAAACCTACCATCCGGTCGGTCCACACGATGGAGAAGGCCACCCTTTTGCCCTCGTGCCCGCTGGTGTCCACGATTCGGTACACGTCGCCGCCTATTGTGGTCGGCAGAACGTTGTTGAACAGCATGTGTATCAGCACGCTGCGGTACAGGTAGAAAACCCCGTAAGGATGTCTGCGTGCCTTAGAGAGGATAAACCAGCGCAGGGTAAGGAAGGCAAGGAAGCAAATATATGCTCCTGCCGCAAGGGCTACGTAGACAGGGTCGGTTTGCTTCAGTTCTTCCCAGGTCGCCTTAAGATCAACGGTAAGGACGATGATGGCGATAAATATCAATGCGATGGCGATCCGCAGCCAGAAGAAGATCCGGTTTTTGGTCTTCTTATCCATCAACCCTCCTCAGATCCGCTGTTCTGCGGCTTGCACAAGGAGTCGCTCCAGCTTCCTTGCCACCTTATCCCAGGTAAGGCTCTTGGCCCAGCGGCGATTCGCCTCTCCCATCTTTCGTCTCAGCTTCTCATTCGTCAGCAGTCTCTGGATGTAATCTGCCATCTCATCAATATCACCATGTTGGTAGAGAAATCCTGTCTTCTTATCCTTGACCGAATCCGTTAAACCGGGCACCCGTGCCGCCACAACCGGTGTTCCGCATGCCCCGGCATCCGTAGCCAGGAATCCCCATCCTTCCTTGGCCGAGGGCTGAACCGCTACAGCGGCGCGCTGGTAAAGCTTGACCACGTCCTTTAAAGGTACCCAGCCCAGGAGTTTAACGTGGTCGCGCAGGCCCAGCCGGTTTATCAAATCGTCCAACCTGTCAGAATCTGGACCGGTTCCCGCAATCTCGCATCTTACGTCCAATCCCCGCTGTCTCAACATGACCATGGCGAAGATGACGTGGTCTATGCACTTGTAGCGCATGAGTCTTGTCACCGAGGCGATCATCCACTCTCTTTTCTTTGGCCCGGGTGAAAACACCGGATTTACCCCTACCAGGAGTGGGAATATCCGTTCGGGGCACATCCCCATCTCGACCAGTTCCTTCTTACCGGATTCTCCCAGGCAGCCGAACAGACCTTTTCGGTAAACCCTGGGTATAAGCCCCTCGGTCCAGTAAACGTAGGAACCGGGAATCAAGCCCACCTCTTTGAATATCTCGCTGCGGAACACGTGCATAACGATGCCCACCACAGGTGTCTTTCCAGCCCAGAGCGGGGTATAAAAAGGAATCTTGTTCAGATCGTCAAGCACCACGTCAAAATCATTCGATCTTAAAAAATTCCGAATCGGTCTTCCGTATAGATGGAAATTAAAGGTGTTGCGGGAGCCGGTCCTTATGATTTTTACGCCGTCCAGCACCTCTTTATGCGGCGCACCTGGATAGGAGCAGCAAAGAAGGGTGACCTCATGTCCATGGGAAACCAGCCTTGTCAGTATCTCCTTTAGATAGAACTCGGCCCCGCCCCTATGGGGCGCCTCCCAGTCCTGCCAGTTGATAGCAAGGATCCTCAACCTAGATCTCCCAGGTCCTACCCTCCCTGGCGAACTCAACGCTTGCCGGCGCTTTCTTCTTCTGCTTGACCAGGTAAGCGATGCAGGCTTCCTCCATCTCTTTTAGCTTGGCATCGTCATGACCCGGATCAAAGTGGGTGATGAGAAGCCTTTTTGCCCCGCACGCGACAGCCTGATCCACGCAAAGCTCAGGGGTGCCGTGGCCGAAGGTCTGGGTCGATCCTTGCAGCTGCTTCGCGGTATACTGGCCGTCAAGAACTATCAAATCAACATCCCTGCAGAGGATGTTGATCCTGTTGTTGGTGAAGGCCAGGGGTTCCGAGTCGGTGCAGAAGGCCAAGGATTTATTCATGTAATCTATGCGGTAGCCGATGCAGCCGTTGGGATGGTTGAGTGGGATGGTGGTCACCTTTATTATATCCTTGGGGTCTACGGATTTGGTCTCGGCTGATTCCTTTTCAGAGATATACGTATATCTGCCGTCCCGGTGCAGGTAGTAGAAAACCTCGGAAAACATCCTGTCGTGCGCCTGGTAGAATTTCTCGGCGGGCAGGGATACGTGAGGAACCGGGAAGTAAGGGCTCGACTGCTGCTCCTCCAGACACTGCAAAACTATGTTCCTTATGGGATCTGCACCCCGTCTTTCGTCCGGGGTAAAGCCGTGGATATGAAAGGTGTTGGCCTTGATATACATAGGAACACAGAAGCCGATCCCCTGGGTGTGGTCCGAGTGATAGTGGGTCAAAAGGAAGATGAACGATTTTCCGATTACTCCCTTGTTCATCAAAAGGTTGCCAAGCGGCCTTGCGCCTGAGCCCATGTCCAGGATGATACGGAAGGGGCCGACCTCCAGGTAATAGCAGGTAGTGTTGCCGCCGTACGCCGATGTCTTGAAACCCTTGGTCGAGGGGGAGGGCAGGCTCCCCCTGATCCCGAATGCATGTAACTTCATTATTCGCCTTCCTTTGCTCTCCAGTATGAAAGCAGATCCTTCATGGTCTGCTCAAGGCTGATCTCTGCACGCCAACCTAAATCCTTGCCTATACGCGATGCGTCGCCCGTAAGCCTGGCAATGTCATACGAACGCATGCGCGAACTCTCCTGTACTATCTTAACCCTTAATCCGGAAATTTCAACCAGCATCCTTACACCCTCTTCTATAGATATACACCGGCCCGAGGTCACGTTGCAGGTCGAGCCAGGATTCGCCTTATCGGCTGCCATCATGTAGGCACGCACCGCGTCCCGCGCGTCCAGAACGTCCCTTCTTACAGATAGATTCCCCATCCTCAATACCGGTTCGGCGGCCCCCTTCTCTATCTTCACGAGGCTTCTCGCCACATGCGGAAAAACGAAGCTATCCCTTTGTCCAGGCCCTGTATGATTGAAGCCTCGACTGATTAATACCCCATGCGAACGCTTCTCGTTCACATGGGGACCCCAGATATAATTATAATAGTGGCATATCTCCTCTCCCAGAAGCTTGCTCAGCCCGTAGACGTTGATAGGGGCAGGCCTGGTATCCTCGTTGACCGGTTGACGAGAAGGATCGACGTTACCGTAAACCTCGCAGGAGGAGGCGAATAGAACCCTTGGTTTCTCATCAAGTTTGGATAAGACATCCAGCAGATTGAGGGTTCCGGTGACGTTTACCTCGAAGCACATCCCTGGATTCTCCTCACACACCCTTACAGAGGAGATCGCGGCAAGATGATAGACACGTTGGGGTTTGAGGGGAGTGATGAAATCTTGGAGTGTTTTTTTATCTCGTATATCGATACCTTTGGACTCGAAAGGCAGATCGGGAGATTCCTGCGGGTCGTGAATCCCGATTACGGCATTACCTCGTTCCATCTCGGCCCTGGCCAGAAGTCTGCCGACGAATCCGCTCGCGCCGGTTATCAGTATCTTGTCTGGAGAGTGAGACACTGCCTGGCCCTGTTCAGGAAAGGCCGGCTAGACCCGCTCGCGCCAGAAGGCGAGGAGATCGGCAAGGGTCTGCTCGAAGGGGATCTCAGGCTTCCAGCCGGTTTTCTCACAGAACCTGGTCGCGTCACCTATCAGGAACTCGACGTCCGATGGACGCATCCGCTCCGGATCCTCGTTTATCTCTATATCCACCTTTGATTGGGCAAGAAGCATGTCCAGAAGCTGGCGAATCTTTATCCCTTTTCCGGAACAGATGTTGTAGACCTCGCCTGGTTCGCCCTTCTCCAGGGCCAGCACGTATGCCTTAGCTACATCACGCACGTCTGAGAAATCCCGCACCGCTTCGAGATTTCCAACCCGGATTACCGGCTCGGCCTTGCCCTTTTCAATCATGACAATCTGGCGTGCGAAGTTGGAGGTTGCAAATACCTTGCCGCGTCGAGGGCCGGTGTGGTTGAACGCCCTTGTCCTTATTACCTTGAGCCCGTAGCTTTTGAAGTACTGAAATGCCAGGAGGTCCTGTGCCACCTTGGAGACCCCGTAAGGAGACAGCGGTCTTAGTGGGTTCGTCTCGGCTATAGGCACCTCGTCAGGAAGGACAAAACCGTACTCCTCCGATGAGCCTGCGATGTGAATCAATGGATCGCATTCTGCCTTTCGGCACGCCTCGAACAGATTCGCTTCACCTATGATATTGGTGGAAAGTGTTTCTACCGGCGCTTTCCACGACATCGGCACGTAGCTCTGCGCCGCAAGGTGAAAAACCCAGTCCGGCTTGATCTTCTCAATCAATGACCTCATGGACGACGCGTCGCGGATGTCACCTTCGAGGAGTTTGATCTTGTCCTTAAATTCCTGGATGTTCTCGGTACGCGAGCGCCAGCGGTAAAGGCCGTAGATCTCGAATCCGCCTAGGCCAAGAAGATGCTCGGCCAGATGGCTTCCGGCGAACCCTGTTATTCCGGTGATAAGAACCCGCTTAGCCATCAGTTGATCTCGTATGTTATGTAAACAGTATGGGTTAGCTTGATCTCGCCAGGCTCAAGGGTAACGCCTTCGCCCGCTCCCGCGCCGTTGCGCATCATTGCGGCCTGCGGGTAGAGTATACGACGGCCCGGCTCGGATTCTGAGATCGAGATAGGTTTACCGAGTTTGACACCTGTAAGCTGTGCGATCTGTTCGGCCTTTGCCCTTGCCGCCTTTATGGCATCCACACGAGCTTCGGATGCGTACCTCTTGGGGTTCTCAACCGTGAAGTTTATTTCAAGCACCTGGTTGGCGCCTGCCGTAACCGCCGCATCGAGAACGTCCGGAACCTTGGTAAGATCGCGCACCTTCACGTTAAGGGTATGGGAGACCAGGTAGCCGTCGAAGATCCGTTTATTGGTAGTTCGATCGTAGTGATACTCAGGTGAGATGGTGAAGTTTGCGGTCTGCATGTCCTTTGCGGGTATATCTTGTTTCTTGATCGCCGCGTTTACCTTATTCATCAGCTCGTTGTTCTCGCGATAAGCCTGGGCAGCGCTCTTGTGCCGGGTCTGGACTGCAAAGCTCATGTAGCATATGTCAGGGGCAACCGAGATCTCAGCGGTTCCGGTAACGGTAAGTGTGCGGCGCTCTTCCTCAGCCGCCCTCACCGATGCAACCGCAAGAAGCACTGCTGCGGCTGCAAGCAAGGTCTTTCTCATCTTATCCTCCTTGCTGGATTCCCATCATTTGGGAATGGTCAGGCGCGCTCGACCTTGCCTGCTTTAAGGCACTTGGCGCAGACAAGTATGCGGCGAACCTTGCCGCCCTGGCGCACCCGCACACTCTGGAGGTTTACCTCAAAGCGGCGGTTGGAGACCTTGTGCGAGTGGGAGATTTGGTGTCCTTTCTGCGCTCCTTTGCCGCAAATCTCGCAAACTCTTGGCATTAATCCTCCTTGAAGCCTTTTGAATCAAATTTAGCTTTAAGTCTACGTAAACAGGTAACAAAGTCAAGCTGTTGTACTTTTTAACGTCATTGCGAGGAGTAACGCCGCGAAAGCGGGGTTGGGACGAAGCAATCTCATGGCACTGCACTCGAAATATAAAATGTAGGCGCTGTGAGATCGCCACGCCCGGCTGTTCTTCGAACATCACGGGCTCGCAATGACGGGAGGGGTGGGCATTTCCCCTTCTTTTGAGACAGCGTGCCCCGGTGGGTATCAGGTTCGCTGCGGGTCTAATACATGTTCTCTCAATCCGTCAGGTTTGGGTGGACTTCATCATAAGACGAGTGATGATCAGGGATGGGAGTGATTACGTTGGGAGATGTGCTCTCCGTTGCGATTTTGCTGCTGGTGCCCGTCGTGTTCTTCCTCTTCATCCGTTTTGCTCGGTGCAAGGGATGGATTCGCTGGGAAAGGTTATCCTGGCGTGATGCAGAAAACTACACCCGCCGCCGCGCCAAGAAAGATAGATAATCCCTTGCCCGTTGAGAAAAACGTTAAGTTATCACATGAGTTTGACATCGCTGACCTCGTGCCTATACTTCTTTTTAAAAAAATTAGAAACCGAGGAGATCGATGATGAAGGTAGAAGTTAAAGAAGGCGATGTAACCAATTTTGCCGCGCCGTTACTCGTGGTTAATCTTTTCGAGGGTGTAAAGCATCCGGGCGGCGCCACCGGTGCGGTGGATAAAGCACTGGGCGGAGCCATCAGTAAGGCCTTGGCAGCCGGTGAGATGAAAGGCAAGCCGGGCCAGACGCTTCTCTTTTATACCTATGAAAAGATTCCTGCAGCACGGGTGCTGGTTGTTGGTCTTGGTGAATCCGATAAGTTCGGCCCTGAAGAAGCGCGCCGCGCGGCTGCAGCCGCACTCTGGGTCGCGGAGAAGCTCTCCATAAAAGATATGGCAACCATCGTGCACGGAGCAGGGATCGGCGGGATCGAGCCGCAGTCCGCGGCTGAAGCGACCGCACTCGGCTCTCTTCTGGCCGCTTATCGGTTCGACAGGTACAAATCCGAAGAGGATCGGACGAGGCCTCGTCTGGAGAATCTCACCATAATAGAGCGCGACGCAGATAAGCTTGCTGCGTTTCAATCAGGCGTGAAGCGGGCCGAGGCTATCGCCTGGGCGCAGAATTTTGCACGCGATCTTGTGAACGAACCAAGCAACGTGATGACCCCTGTCGAGTTCGCTAACCGAGTCGAAGAGGTCTTGAGCAAAGCCGGTGCTGAGGTTACTGTCCACGATGAGGCCTGGATACAGAAGAAAGGCCTGAACCTCATGTGGGGGGTGGCCAAGGGAAGCGAGCATCCCCCGCGTCTCGTGGTGATCCGTTACAAAGGCGCAGGCGACAACGATCCCTGGATAGGCGTCGTAGGCAAGGGTGTTATGTTCGATTCCGGCGGCATCTCGCTCAAACAACCCCAGGGCATGGAGGGTATGAAGGGCGACATGGGCGGCGGTGCCGCGGTGGCCGGAGCCTTGCTTGCCGCTGCCAAACTCGAGGTCAAGCGCAACGTTTTGGGCATCATCCCCGCGGTTATGAACTCGCCTGGCGGGCGCGCCCAGAACCCTGGCGACATCGTTTGCGGACTTGACGGTCCATCGGTAGAGATAATCTCCACCGACGCCGAGGGACGATTGATACTTGCCGACGGTCTTTCCTACGCGCGCGAGTTGGGTGCATCCTATCTGGTTGATATAGCGACACTTACCGGCGCATCGGTGGTCGCTCTGGGTACAAAGGTGGCAGGTATCTTTGCCGCCGACGAGAAGTTAGAGAAACTTCTTATGGATAACGTGAGCCAGACCGGTGAGCGGCTCTGGCCGATGCCCATGTTTGACGAGTACAATAAACAGTTAGAGAGCACGGCTGCCGGTATCAAGAATACGGGCGGCAGGCATGCAGGAGCGATTACCGCGGCCAAGTTCCTTGAGCACTTCACCGACAAAAAGCCCTGGGTGCACATAGACATCGCGGCCAAGGAGATGACGGATGAGCCCTACTCCTGCTATCGCAAGGGCGCGACAGGCTTCGGGGTGCGCACCCTGCTGAGGTTCGTTGAAAAGTGGGAAGTTTAACCTTAAGGTCTTGCAGCTTAACATAAGCAGGATTTGAGGATTTGTCTGGCAGTTTTTCTATCGTTAAGTGTTGCACTAGGTAGGAATTCACACCCTCTTTTATTCTCCCACATCAAGGGGGAGAACATTTGGGCGATGTCTTCGGTGTGATTTCCAAAGACACCGGAGTGAGTCTATCGAGAGCGATGTCTGGGTTGGTTTAGGAGACCGCTATGGATTCTTCTAAGGTTCTCGTAGGGATGAGCGGCGGGGTTGACTCATCGGTTGCCGCCCTGTTCCTTAAACAGGAAGGTTACGATGCTCACGGCTTCACCCTGCGTATGCGGGAGGATGGACGTTGCTCTGGTCGCGAAGATGTCGAAGCGGCTGTGGCCGTTGCCCGCAAGATCGAAATACCACATACCGTCATCGATGTTCGCAAACAGTTCGAGGCCGAGGTCGTCAACTACTTCCTTGATGAATATCGCAGCGGTCGAACCCCTAACCCATGCGCTTTATGCAACCAGCGGATTCGCTTCGGCTCTTTCTGGCGCAGCGTGGAGCGTGTAGGTGCCGATTTTCTTTCAACCGGACACTATTGTCGGATAATCGAAGACTCCGGAGAACTGTTCCTTGCCCGTGCCAAAGACGAAAAAAAATCCCAGGAGTATTTTCTTGCATTAGTCCCCAAAAGGCATCTAAGCCGTCTCATCTTCCCTCTTGGTGAGTTGACCAAGGCCCAGGTGCGTGCGATCGCTTCGGAGTACGCTCTTCCTGTGGTCTGCCGGGAAAGCCAGGATGTCTGCTTTATACCTGAGGGTGATACCGCTTCGTTTCTTCGCCGCCGTCTCGGTTCCAAGCCGGGTGAGATCGTTGATCTGGAAGGCAACGTTCTTGGAACCCATAAGGGCATCTGGTTTCACACCATAGGCCAGCGCAAGGGGTTGGGGATCGCGTCAGGCGAGCCGCTATACGTGATCACGGTGA
>JAYELY010000271.1:0-9876 GCA_034717795.1 Caldifarciminota bacterium | reverse complement strand
ATCCAGACTATAGTTATTGTATAGATGAACTAAAAGGAGGTGGTTATGTTCATCTTTGTGGTTTTGACCCTTTTTTCCGAATGGATTTGGGTGGACGCCACCGAACAAATCAGCATGGGGCTTGAGTTCCCGGTAGGCACCAATCAGGAAATAATCTTTACTGACCTTGATGCAGACGGAGACGAAGACATGGTGCGGTATTATGACAAGTATCTTCAAGCATTCGAGAACGTCACCGACGCCGAGGGGAACCGTCTCTGGCAGGAAGACCCGTTTCTTATTCAAGGTATCAACCCACAGAGAGGCATCACCTCGCTTGGAACAGGTAACCTTGACGGTGCCGGTTCCGAGGAGATCGTGGTAAGGACCACCGATTCACATCGAGATCCCTACCTGCTTGCTTATGTTAACATAGACACGGCCTGGGTTCCGGACTCCGCGTTCTTTGACGACCTGGATAAGGATAACATCCCCTGGTATCCTGATTTCGCCGACATAGACGACGACGGCGACCTTGACATGGTGGGAGGATGGCTATACGACTATGAAAATCTGGTTCTTGCCTTATGGTGGAACACTGGTACTCCTCAGAACCCTGCCTGGGAGTTCGACTCCACATATTTCCCCGCAGACGAGTATCCAGGTTATTGGGAGAGGACTGAACATCCTTGCTGGATAGATTGGAACGAGGATGGTATTTGGGATGTAATATTCACACAATGGTTCTTTGCCGATCCTCCCCCCTATGGCTGCCGCATCGAACTCCTGATCAATGCCGGTTCAGGTATATCGCCAGAATGGAATAACAACGGGATCTACGGGATGTATCAGCTGGATGATCTCACCCTTCTCGATTGGAACGATGATGGCATTGAGGATATGCTGCTTACCCAATACGAAAGCTGGTGGGGAGAGTTCACGGACGGTTATTTCTATGTGCCCGGCGAACGTCAGGGTGACAGCCTTGTATTCGATTTCGAACATCCCTATATCTGGGGTGGGATCATTGGTCAGTATCCTGCTGCGGCAGACATAGACGACGACAACATACCTGAGCTTGCCTTAACCGATAACGGCATCTGGTATGATTTCTTTGGAACCCCCTTCTGGGAATCATACCTGAGGAACTATGGTGCTGCAAGCCCTCAAGGAACCTACTGGCGGCGAGACGATGAAACCCTTTTCTGGAGTGGAGACACCAACTACGTCCACCTTCAGTATGTGGATTTCGGTTTGGATGGCCTTACAGACTACGTTTTGAGCTCCAGGCACAGAAGCAGCCTCTACCGCAACCAGGGAACAGAGACAAAACCTAATTGGGTTCTGGATAGCACCGCCCTACAGACTCTGCTCCCTCTCTTCCCTTCATGTTTCCTCGATGCGGACGGTGACGGTGATATGGACGTGATCGGTGAGCTTACCGCCGACTATGAAGACTCCACCGTGGTAGGCTTTATCAACACAGGCTCGGATGAGGAACCGATCTATGAATATCACCACGATTTTATCACCGGCCTGCCCAGTTCCGGAATTACCTTTTTAACGCCGGGAGATATAACCGACAACGAATTACACCTGCCCGATCTCGCAGTCAATACCGGATACCAGGGGTTGGTTGCATACTTCAATTCCGGCCGGGATAATCCCCGCTGGCACAGACACGAGGAAGTATTCAAAGGTCTTGGAGTCAACGGCAACCCGGCGCTCTGCGACGCGGACTCAGACGGCGATCTGGACCTTTATCTGGTAACCGGAGGACGTTTGCATTACTACCGAAACGAAAGCACAGGCAGTATCGTTGAGGCTCCACCAGAATATTCACCTAACGTTTCCATGGCTTACGTTGGCCGAGAGGTAGAGGTGTCATTAACCATCCAAACTGTACGTGAGGTTAATCTTACCCTCTACAACGCGGTCGGGCAACGGGTCATGGTCGCCGCCAAGAAACCCCAGGATGGAAAGGTCAGCTTCCATATCTCTCAATCACCCGGTGTCTACTTCTATCGCATAAAGGCAGCCGAACAAGACCTCAAGGGCAAAGTCGTTCTGTATTAACTTTTAAGACACAATCAAAACACAACTTTAAGGCGGGTCCAATCCCCCTTGTCTTTTGTCAAGTGACGTACATACGCAACTTAAACACGCCCTCTTAACCAAAGCCCCGCAAACCAACTAGGCGTTTAGTTTATTGAATTAACTGTTCAGGGGCTTGACAACTCCTCAATTGAGACTATAATAGACTAAAATAATTGGAAAAACTGGCCAGTCAGTCATTGCGAAAAGGAGACTATGTTTAACCTTCTATTAACTTCCTTGCTCTTCTGCGTCGGATTCGAGGCGGGTGGTGGAGCAACTTGCGAAAAGGCCTTCGGTGAGGACCTCCAGGATTTTGAGCCTACCCTCTCATGGTGGGCGGAGGCGGGCGTACGCGACGTGCTGCCTGGAATCGGCTTCGATCTGGGGATGCGCCGCTTCGGGGTTGAAAAAGAGAGCAGGGAAGACTCTCTGGAACAACTCCTGCGCTGGGAAGCTTATTTCTTCGATGCAACCGCGGTGTTTGAGAGCTGGCCTTACCTGAAGGGGCCTCTGGGACTCCGCTTCCGTGTTGGAGGGAGTTACGTCCCCTGGAAGATGCTTGCCGCGGGTGAGGTTATCCCGGTGATCTGCGAAGATACCCCCGCAGATACTTTATATATGGAAGCAAACGACTGGGGGGTAATACTGGGAGGTTCTGTGATGTTTCGACCCATATCGTTTCTGATCATAGACGCGGGCGTTAACCATCGTCACATCTTCTCCATGAATACCGAAGATTATGGAGAAGACGACTCGGATGAACGTTTCATGGAGGTCTATCTTGGCGCACGTTTCAGATTCTGATAGGATCGAGTGCATCCTTGGGGTATCGGTTTGAGTGCCCTATTATTAACACTGCTTGCTGCTCCGGATACCCTGCATTTGACGTTTCAAGAAGCACTGCAGCGAGCTTACGCCCAGGCTCCGGAAATCCGGTTGGCCGACGTGGAGATAGAACAAAAGGGACTCAAGCGGCTCCAGACCCTCTCCGAGTTCTTCCCTAAGCTTACAGGTCAGGCGCAGGTTATGCGTCTTGATGAAGCGCCTTCCTTTAGCTTTGAGCCGGTTCCCGGCTATCCAATAGAGATGACCCTGGGCGATGAACGTATAGAGATAATCCAGGGCGGGGTTCAACTTCCTTTATGGACGTTCGGACGACGTTTAGAGGGTTACGCGCTTGCCGGAGAGGCGGTCCAGCTGGCCCGGCTCGACTCACTCGAGGTTCAAAGGAATCTGAGGCTCAACGTAGCCGAGCTTTACGCCAACGTAATCACCCTTGCCGATGCCGAGCGTCTCACCCAGGCTGCCTTCCAGAACGCCTCAAGGCATCGCCGTAAGATTGAGGATAAATATAACGAAGGACTTGTCTCGCACTACGATTTGCTTCAGGCAAAAACCAGGGAGGCTGAACTCCTGCCTGAGCTTATCGATGTGCAGAAGCAACAGGCAACCCTTCTTGCCCGATTGGGGATACTACTGAATCTGGGAACAGATACCTTGCTGGTACTTGAACCGAACTGGAATTTGCCGGATACGGTACAACCATTCTTCTCTCTCGATGAAATTCTGGTAAGGAGACCGGCCTGGCGGCAGATCGAGCTGGGGAAGAAAATGATAGAAAGGCAGATAAAGATCAAGCAGCGCGAGGCGTTGCCGGTTTTGGCTGTGGGTGCAAATTACTCTATGCAGCGTTCTCCTTTAACCAACGGCGAATGGGACGGGGGCTGGTCGTACTCCATTATGGCTCAGGTACCCATATCTTCAGGCTTTGCGAACTACGCCGAGGTAAAAAGACTCCAAAAGGAGAAGGAGAGGCTTTCCATACAGGCCGATGCCCTCAGGGCCCAGATACGCTTTGAGATTGAGGAAGCAAGGGCTGAGTTGGAAACCGCCCATGCGCGCCTGGGGGCCGCAAACCATAAGGAAAAGGAAGCCGAGGAGCTTTTGTCCATAGTTAGTAAGCGCAATAAGGAGGGGCTAGCCTCGGATATAGACCTTCTGGATGCCGAGCTCGGGCTGCGTAAGGCACGTACCGATAAGGTCATGATCGAACGTGATGTATTGGTCGCACACGAAAAATGTCTAAACGTAACCGGAGGTGAGCAATGAAGAAATGGATAATCACCGCAGTCGCAGTTATAGCTGTTGGGGCAGCAATCGTAATCTTTTTGCCCAAACGTGGGGAGGTGATCGAGGTTGCACCGCCCCTGGTGGAGGTGGCTCGAGTTCAGACCCACACCGTGTCACGCAGCATCGATTTGATAGGCTACGTAGCACCCATGCGACAGACCGCGGCAGTGTCCCGAGCCTACGGCAAGGTAACCGAGATAAAGGTTGCCGAGGGCTCAAGGGTGTACAAAGATCAGGTGCTTTTGACCCTGCAGCCGGAAGAGGTGGGACTTACCTTCAAGCCCCAGCCTATCAAGGCTCCTTTATCGGGGGTAGTTGCGGAGGTGATGGTAAAGGAGGGTGAACCGGTGGCTCCAGCCACGCCGGTAGTGGCGATAATCGACCCCTCTCAGATAGAGGTAAAGGTAGCAGTCGCAGGCGAGTACTACAACGACGTCGAGGCTACAGATAAGGTTTTCTTGATGGTGAACTCCGATACAATAAAGGCAAAGATCAAATCCAAAACCCCGGTTGTGGACCCCACGACCCGGACCTTTAACCTGACCCTCGCTCCCCAGGGCTCCTCTCCCCATCTGGTGTCGGGATTATCGGTCACGGTAAGGCTCGTGCTTGAGGAAAAAGACGATGTCCTTGCGGTTCCCAACGTGGCCTTGCAGGATTCAAAGCTTCTTCTTGTCAACAGGGACACGGTAGAACAGAGAAGGGTGCTGCTGGGCATTAAAGGCGTAGAGTTCACGGAAATACTGGATGGCGTAGGGGGTGTAGGGGAGGGAGAACTGATTGTGATCTTCGGAGGTCAGAATCTCGTAACCGGACAGCAGGTGAGGACGGTCCTAAAATGAGCCTCTCGGGCTTTTCAATCAAACGCCCCTACGTGGTGTTCGCTCTTCTTGTTGGAGTTATGCTATTCGGCTTCATCTCCCTTCCTCGCCTGCCTGTCGATCTGCTCCCCGACGTCTCCCTGCCCACAATGGTGGTCATGATCCCCTATCCCGGTGCAGGGCCAGAGGAGGTAGAGAAAAGCGTGCTTGACCCGGTGGAAAGCTGGATAGGCACCCTGTCCGGGCTGGACGAGATTACCTCCGATGCCAGCGATAACCTCGCCTTGATTCAGCTCACCTTCAAGTGGGGGGAGGATCTGGACGCTGTTTCCCCCGATGTACGCGACCGATTGGACATGGCGCTTTCTGATGTCCCCGATGACGTCGGAGATCCGTACATCATCAAGCTGGACGCCTCGCTTCTTCCCCAGATGATGATCGGGGTTTCGGCAGGCAGGGACGCCATCCAGAACCGCGAGGTGGCGGTTGAGATCTCAAAACGCCTGCAGCGCGTGCGCAACGTGGCCGCCGCAGACGTGGTAGGGGGAGAGAAGCGCCAGGTCCTCGTGTCACTCGACAGGCGAAAACTCGCCACCTACGGCATACATCCATCTCAGATCGAAGGAATACTGGCGGCCCACAACCTGAATTATCCTCTGGGCACCATCAAAGAGCAGGGCTGCGAACTTGACATGCGCCTGGTCGCGGAGTATGGAAGCCTGGATGAGATAGAACACACCATCGTTGGGCAAAAAGGCGATATGCCGGTATACCTCGCTGAGGTGGCAGCCGTCCGATGGTCGAAAACTGAACCGACCTCGGCGTTCAACGTTGACGGCGAGCCCGGGGTGTCCATAATGATACAGAAGACCCCAGGGACAAACACCATCAACCTCTCCAAGGCGCTGACCAAGGAGGTAGAATCAATAAGAAAAGATCTCCCCCAGGGTATGGAAGTGACCATCCTCTACGACTCGGCCCGGTTTGTAAAATCATCACTCTCGAGCACATTCTGGAACCTGCTCGCCGGCGCGGTATTGGCGGCCTTGGTACTCTTTTTCTTTCTGGGACGCTTCAGGCGGACCGCGTTCGTGGGAACGGCCATCCCCTTATCGGTATTCGTCGGTATCATCGGTATAGAGCTTGCCGGGTTCAAAATCGATATCCTCTCCCTTGCCGGCCTCACTGTGGCCATAGGTATGGTGGTGGATGCATCCATCGTGGTATTCGAGGCCATCCACCGACATAATACCCTTGGCCTGTCCCCTGCCGAGGCAGCCGAAAAAGGAGCAAAGGAAGTGGGAGGTGCCATCTTCGCCTCAACTTTGACCACTGTCGCCGTCTTCGTGCCACTCTTATTTTTAAAAGGATTCGTCAGTATACTGTTTACCGAGTTCTCATGGGTGATGATACTTACCCTCTCCGCTTCTTTGCTGGTGGCTTTAACCTTCATCCCCATGGCCGCATCCCGATTCATGAAGGCTGAAGCGAAGCAGACCAGGCTGAGCAAGTCCTTTGATCGCGGCTATAAAAAGTTGGAAAACCTATACGAACGGTTGCTTTCGTGGTCACTGCGGCATCGCGCCTACTCGGTTTTTCTTGGATTTTCCCTCTTCGCGCTTGCTGTTACCGCACTGTTCTTCCACCAAAAAGACTTCTTCCCCAAAATGGACCGCGGCGAGTTAACGGTGGATATAAAGGCCCCGGCAGGAACGTCGCTTAAGGAGATGCAACGACGGGTGGGTGAACTGGAAGGCTTGATCATGGACAGCGTGCCTGAACTCGAGATAATGCAGACCTCTATAGGTGCAGGCGAGGGTTTGGTCTCAAATGTGCGCGGCGTCTCCGGAACCAACGCCCAGATAATGCTGCATTTAGTAAAGCGCACACAGCGCAAACGCAGCTCGAAGGACGTAGAGGAATGGCTGCGTGAGAAGGCCAAGAACCTACCCGGGCTGGAGATAACCCCTGTCGCCCAGAGTTTAGGTAGTATCGCTTTCGGAGCTGAAGACCTGGCTCTTGGAGGCTCCACCCCTATTGTGATCGAGATAGAGGGGCATGATCTTAAGGCCGCAGACAGCGTCGGCCTGCTGCTTGCCGATTCACTCAAGCAGATTCCAGGCATCGTGGATGTCCGCACCAGCGCCGAGGAACGCCGACCCGGAATAGTGCTTAAGATTCGCCGCGATCTTGCGTCGCGCTTCGGGATAACCCCCTATGAACTGGGAAAGATACTTCGAACCGAGCTTGCCGGTGCCACGGTCACCGCATATCGTCTGGGAGGCGATGAGTTCGACGTTCGCCTCAGGCTGGCAGCCCAGGACCGCTCGACCATATCCAAGATAGAAGCCCTCGAGATACCCGCCCCTGCAGGTCTGGTGCCTTTAAGCAACATGGTAACCATCGAACGATCAGCCGCCCCCAGCGCCATCCACCACAAGGGAACCCACCGCATTCGCACCGTTGGGGCCAACCTCAAGGGCCGCGACCTGGGCTCCGCCTCTGAGGACGTACGCGCGCTCCTGAAACGAATAGAACCACCGCCAGGCCTTAAGATTCGTCTGACCGGCGGCTTCTCTCAGATGAGCGAATCCTTCAAAGACTTCTGGTGGGTTATACTGATGGCGGCGATACTGGTCTATCTTATTATGATGGCACAGTTCGGCTCGTTCCGTTTCCCGTTCATCATCATGTTCACCCTTCCACTGGCTCTCATCGGCGGGATAGCGATGCTCATCTTGACAGGCACCAGCCTTAACAGCTTCAGTTTACTGGGATTTATCGTACTTGTAGGCGTGGTGGTCAACAACGGGATCGTTTTTATCGACTACACCAACCGACTCAGGCGCGATCATGGAATGGGTCTTGAGGAAGCGCTCAAGCAGGCAGGAAAGGTAAGGATGCGCCCCATACTTATGACCGCCGCCACCACCATCTTCGGACTTCTGCCCATGGCTATAGGGATAGGCGAGGGCACCGAGCTAACGACCCCCATTGCCCGGCCGGTGCTCGGAGGACTCCTGGTGTCCACACTCCTTACACTTATCTTCATACCAGTACTCTATCACCTGTTTGAAAAGGGAAGAGAACAGGGAAAGAAGAAAGAAAATAAGAAAGTAACCTCCCCTCAGGAATAACAAACTGGGGCGACCAGTGACAGCGGTCACCTGGCTGCCCTCTAGAATTATACGGAGAAGATCACACGAGATCTACTTGATTACTACAACCCTATGAGCCTGGAGCGTAAGCCCCACCACCTCAAGGAAGTACACTCCTCCTGGCAAGTGTCCTAAATCAAGAAAGCCTCGTGGCGGAATGGCTTTCCAACATTCAACGCGGCGACCCGAAACATCGTAGAGGATAATATCTATCAGCTGATCGGCACCACAGGCATACTCGACCCTGCCCCGAGAGATGCTTGAACAGACAAAAGACGACGGCGGATAGAATTCATCCTCAGCGATTCCGCTATACTCGACCTCGCAGAGCAGATTACCGTGCGGATCGAAGATAACCTCATCAGGTGCACCGCCCATTGTAACCTCAAAACTTTGATCTTCGAGACTGTCAATGAACGAAACGAAGCTGGTATCTGCACCTTCAACCAACCCGAACTCAACGGGCATACGGAACACAGGTACATCGGGCGGCCATTCCTGCGTTTGACGAAGCCTGAGGATTGCTCGCACCGAGTCGCCCACCGGCTCAACACCCCAGCTCACCAGATATTCAGGATGACCAGGAGCCCTAAGCCACTGGTTAAAGAACCAGGAGTAGTCTTCTCCGGTAACCTCGTCAACCACCGCCTCGAAATCCTCGCTCAATGCGGTGGAATCCTGGTAGCGCTCCCCGTAGGTCCTAAGGATGGTGAAGAAATCATCATCCCCTACAATACGCCGCAGCATGTGCAGAACCGATGCGGGCTTCTCGTAGGTCAACGCGGAGTAAATCCTCTCCCATGGAGGATCAAGTATTGGATAACGCCTTGATTGGAAGTCACCGAGATACTCGCCCGCAATCTCCTGCTCATAGTACTCCTGATAGGCGGTGGGACCGTCACGGTGCTCTATCCATAGAGCCTGACAGTAGGTGGCAAAACCTTCATTCAGCCACATGTGTTTCAGTCTACGGCAGGTGGTTGCATTCCCCCACCAGGAGTGAGAAAGCTCGTGCGCGATAATGACATCCCAATCCCAGTTATAGCTCATATTGATGTGGGTGCAGGTCTGGTTCTCCATGGCACCGGGAACAGGAGCGGCCACCTGTGCGTACTTCTCATCAAGGAAAGGGTAGGGATAGAATAATTCGGAGAAGTATTCCACTATCTCATTGACGACCATAAGCTTGGGAGTGACCTCTGCCGAGTCTTTGACAAGTACCCAGTGATATAAAGGCAAGGGAGTATCCTCGATCCAAGCGGTATCCTGGGTAAGGGCGTAGTTCTTCGATGCGGCGAACGCGATGAGGTAGGTGGCAATGGGATAGCCCTCCTGCCAATTAAAGACCCACTGAGCACCGGTCCTCTCTGCTGAGATCAACGTTCCGTTTGAGATAACCTCGTAGCCTTCGGGAACGGTTACCTGCATCTGGAGTGTGGCCTTGTCCGCCGGGTTATCCTGGCAAGGGAACCAGTATTTGGCAGCCCAGGGGGCGTTGCAGGTGTAGGTTACCGCGTCATCGTCACTGGAAGGATCGATGTACATCCCCCTGCCGAATCCGCCTGAAGCTCGCGTGGGTTGACCGTGATAGGAAACAGCCAGAGTGATCACTTCTCCCGCAGGGGCGGTTCTGCCGAGTGCTACGATAAGAAAGGAATCGACACGTTGAAAGACACGGGCATTAGCTCCCT
>JAYELY010000270.1:0-1939 GCA_034717795.1 Caldifarciminota bacterium | reverse complement strand
ATGGACTCCTGGGTCGTTACCGAGAATGCCACGCGTTCGCTCGTCTACTCCATCCACGATCTCAACCTCGACCGCTGTCCTGACGGGATAGTTGCCAAAGCGGACAGCGTGCTCATCCTTACCCTGCTGGAGAGAACCTGGGTAGAGGTGCTTCGCGCCTCCCGGCTGACCGAGCCGGTGAAAGACGTCTACCTCAAGGGCAATCGCGCCTATGCCGAACTGGAACACTCCGGCCTGAAAGAGCTTGTCCTGCCCGATTCAACCCAGTAAAATCTCAATAGTCAATCTCTGTCCAAAATTCCTACACACCGACCAATCCTGTAACGATAGAAATTAAACCCCTTGACATCCACCTTTTTTTGGTTACATTACAGTTATGAATAAAGCGAACATCTTTACATACTACAAACAGAAGGAAAACCAGTTCACGAACGGATTGATTTCTCTCCTAGAGTTGTCTCGGCTTGACAACCCACAGTTCGTTACCGAGTTTCTCAGGGACACGCTTCGCCTTGTTCCGACTGGAGAAGTCAATAAGTTTCATGTCCTACAAGAAAAAGAAACCGGTGGAACGGCAGATGCAGAACTGGCTGGCGAAGACTTCTGTATCTGGCTTGAGAGCAAGATTGTATCTGGGTCCCTCCGCAGTGATCAAATCGATGCTCATTTAAAAAACCTTTATCCCCGCCCTGAAAAGCTGAAAAGGCTAGTGCTTCTCACACCGGACGATAGCAACAGCATGTACATTCGGAAGTTCGTTTCGATAGACCCGAATCTCATTCTTCACCTTGAATGGAAACGCGTCTACAAATTTCTTGAGAATTCCGTCAAGAAGAATAAGGTTTTTTCAGAACTTGTGCGTCAGTTCCTTTTGCTAATACGAGACACGATTTTCAAGCAAGACTTCGCCGGAATCATCCAGAAGATTGCTTTCACGAATAAGTCTGGGGTCAATCCGCGCACCTATCTGAACGAGTTGAAGACAGGTGAGTTCTCCACCCGATGGAACACGCCGGGGCCATACAAGCAGTTAGATGGTACGGGCCGGAAACTGATGCTCTACGATGGGACGCAGAAGGGGATAACGGTAGAGGTCGAGATAGAGAAGGTGGAAGAAACTGGCTCGGAACCAGATTACCCGTGGACTAACGAATTCGCCAAAGGCACACTCTGTTTCTTCGTGCCACCAATACCGTTGAGTCGTATCCAGAGCCTTGAGGGATTCGGAAAATTCAGGAAAAGTCGCGCTATTCGGAATATCACTCACGAACAGTATCGGAAGTTGACAGAAGGAATGAACAAGATCTGCTAACGCGATTGCTAAAACAAGATGAAACATTGTGCCTTTTGGGTTTGTGGTGACAAAGATCAGAAGTACATCCCGGCTGAAAGCTCGAAGGAGTTTTCCAGCCCGCGCTCGTCAGGGTAGAGGCTGCCCTTATACTCCAGGCGCATGGAAAGGCCCTTGGCCAGAGATTGCTCAGCACCCGCGGTCCACGAAGTATGCAGGCCCGCCGGGTCGTCGCGGGATATAAGGTAGGGGAGAACCGCAACGTTCGGCTGGCGCTGGGTCAGGAGCGCACCGGCGGTCAACTTCAACTCCCTCACGCGTTTTTCAAGATTGGTCCCGACCCATGCACGTCGTATGATAATTTCCCCCAGTTCAGGATAGTATAAAGGCTCCTCTGCGGTGAGCGTGCCGAAGCCTATCTCGGGCTCGATCTTCAACCCCAGGTCTATGATAGGAGAGAGGCTTACCGCTGTCTCCTTCCGCGACCGCAAGGGCTGCTGGCCCCTGTGCCTGTTCTCTGAATCGTAGGAACCCTCGATCCTCACGAGATAATCTGGGTGCACGCGCGAGCGAATCTCAACCCGGCTGCCCCAGCCTGCAAGGGTTTCGTCGGTCCCGCCCCATGAAGGGAAGCGCTGATTGCGATAG
>JAYELY010000269.1:0-9918 GCA_034717795.1 Caldifarciminota bacterium | reverse complement strand
CGGTTCAGAAACTTGTTCTCCTGCGCTGAGGAGCTGCGCACCCGCGAGGTTCTTTTAAGAGGGTGCTTTTGAAAACGTGAAGGGTCCTGGCGAGAGAGGTTGATAACGATCGGGCCGATTTGCGGCAGGGTTTTTTGCGGGGAAGGTTATTGATCTTGCAGCCGCTTAATATTCCTCTAAAGGCCTACAGAAAACTTGACATGGATTTCATTTGGAGTATGCTTCCGCCCAAGGGTTAATGTGAAGCTACTGGAGTATCAGGCCAAGGACTTCTTTGCTCGGGCCGACATACCCATCCCCCAGGAGAAACTTGTGCTTTCTGCACCCCAGGCGAGCACTGCCGCAGAAAAGATAGGTCTGCCATGCGTGCTTAAGGCACAGGTAGGCGTTGGCGGTCGGGGCAAGGCCGGAGGAGTTAAACTCGCACACACGATGGAGGAGGTCGAATCCCACGCGGATGCGATTTTGGGCATGGAGATAAAGGGAGAACGCGTTGAACGCCTGCTCTGCTCTGAAGCTATTGATTTCTCAAAGGAGTTCTACGCAAGCGTTACCACCGACCGCGCGAACCGCACGCTTCTCTTAATGGTCTCTCCTGCCGGAGGGATTGATATAGAAGAAGTTGCGCGCACTACCCCTGAGAAGATATTAAAGACACCTATAGATCCCCTGCTCGGCCTTCAGGCGTATCAGAACCGCAGGGCGGCGATGTTCCTCTCGGATAAGGGGGAGATCAAGAAACAGATCGCTGCCATCCTTGCCAAGCTATACGAGATGTACGTTGCAAACGACCTCTCCTTGGCGGAGATAAATCCCCTGGTGGTTACGTCGGACGGCAAGGTGATCGCGCTGGACGCCAAGGTGATCATAGACGACAACTCCCTTTTCCGCCATCCCGATTTCGAGGGCTACCGTATCCTCTCGGAGGACGAGACGCTTGAGCAGGAGGCGAAGAGTAAGGGGCTTTCATACATCAGGCTTTCAGGCAACGTGGGCTGCATAGTTAACGGTGCAGGGCTTGCGATGGCCACAATGGATTTAATCAAGCGCTACGGCGGGGAGCCTGCAAACTTCCTCGACGTGGGCGGCTCATCCTCGCCTGCCAAGATGATTGCGGCGATTGATTTCGTAACCCGGGACAGGGGCGTTCGCGCGATCTTCGTAAACATCTTCGGCGGCATCACCCGCTGCGACGACATCGCCAAGGGTCTGCTTGAGGCGAGGAAAGACGCCCCCCTCACATTACCTGTGGTCGTCAGGCTAACAGGAACAAACGAGGATGCCGCGCGCAAGATGCTTGAAGGAACCAGCTTCATCCCTGCACGAGACATGGCGGACGGGGCCAAGAAGGCTATAGAAGCTGCTGGAGAAGACTGATGGCGATCTTTGTGGACGAGAATACGCGCGTGCTGGTGCAGGGGATAACCGGACGCGACGGCCTGTTCCACGCCGGGAAGATGCGCGATTACGGAACCAATGTGGCGGGCGGCGTGACGCCCGGCAAGGGCGGCCAGACGGTTGAAGGGTTTGCGGTATTCGATTCCATGCACGAGGCGGTCTCAAAGACCGGGGCGAACACGTCCGTAATCTTCGTGCCGCAGCGGTTTGCAGCCGACGCGATCATAGAGGCCGCAGACGCCGGGATCGGGCTGGTGGTCTGCATCTCGGAAGGGATACCGGTGCTGGATATGCTGAAGGTGGTAAGCTATCTTCAAAAGAAGCCCACGAAGCTCATCGGCCCAAACTCCCCGGGCGTGATCTCTCCGGGGAAATCCAAGGTCGGTATCCTGCCAGGCCAGATCTTCAAGGCGGGCAGGATCGGCGTGGTCTCGCGGTCGGGAACCCTTACATACGAGATAGTGAGCCACATAACCGCAGCCGGCATGGGTCAGTCGACCTGCGTTGGTATAGGCGGCGATCCGGTTATAGGCTCCAACTTCCTGGACGTTTTAAGGCTCTTCCGTTCGGATCCCGGGACCGACGCGGTAGTCCTGGTAGGCGAGATCGGCGGCTCCGACGAGGAGGAAGCCGCACGTTTCATCAGCCAGGAACTCGGAAAACCGGCGGTGGCTTTTATCGCGGGCCGCACCGCACCCAAAGGCAAACGCATGGGGCACGCGGGAGCCATCATCTCAGGCTCGTCGGGTACCGCGGAAGAGAAGGAGCAAGCACTCAACGCGGCAGGTATACCGGTGGCCTCCGAGCCTGCCGGAATCGCATCACTCCTGAAGGAAAGGCTGCATGAAGCTTAAACGTAAGGCATTCCCCCTAACAACGATAGAGGAACCCAAGGGCTTCATCCATATCTACCCGGATCTCTGCAAGGGATGCGAGTTGTGCGTGGTTCTCTGTCCGAAGGATATACTGGCGTTGGGCGACGACCTCAAGGTTCACGTGGTAAACCCCACCGACTGCATCGCCTGTTACCTGTGCGAGTGGCACTGTCCTGACTTTGCAATTTTTATCGAGAAGAAGGAGAAGAAGGAATCATGAGGAGGTTGGTTTCAGGTAACGAGGCCTGTGCCGAAGCGGCGCTTCGTGCCGGTATCCGGTTCTTCGGCGGGTATCCTATAACCCCTTCAACCGAGATCGCGGAGCTTATGGCCGAGGAGCTTCCTCGAGTGGGCGGTGTTTTCATCCAGATGGAGGACGAGATCGCCTCGATCATGTCGATCGTCGGGGCGTCCGCCGCCGGTGTTCCTTCGATGACCGCCACCTCAGGCCCCGGGTTTTCACTCATGCAGGAGGGCATAGGATATGCGGCGATGACCGAGGTGGCGGTGGTAGTGGTTGACGTGATGCGCGGCGGCCCGGCGACAGGCCTGCCAACCAAGGGATCGCAGGCTGACTTTCAGCAGGCACGCTGGGGAACGCACGGCGATCACCCGGTGGTGGTGTTTGCTCCGAGAGGGGTGGAGGAGACATTCGCGCTTACCTTGAGGGCGGTTGAGGTCTCAGAGAGGCTGCGGGTACCGGTAATCCTTTTGACGGACGAGTTCATCGGCCACATGCGAGAGATCGTGTCCTTCCCATCAAAGGTTGAGGTCTATCACAGACAGAGGCCCCGTGTTGCTTCCTCGGAATACGTCCACTACGCCGATGAGAACAACTACAACGCGCCTTATGCGAGCTTCGGGGGGGGCTACGCAATCCATCTTACCGGCCTTACCCACCGCTCAGACGGCTTTCCCATAAACGACGCACCCACTATCCGCTGGAACAACGAGCGCTTGCATGCCAAGATTGAAGACAATCTCGCTTACCTTGAGGACAACTACGTTGATGACGATCCCGATGCCGACACCCTGATGGTGGCCTTCGGTTCGTCTGCCCGCAGCGCCTACGAGGCGAAGCTTTTGACCGATAAGCCGCTGGCCTACATCCGGCTTTTGACGCTCTGGCCTTTCCCGGACGCAACGATCCGCAGGCTTGCACGAGGTCGCAAGAGGGTTATAGTGCCTGAGATGAACGAGGGCCAGCTGTGCCGCGAGGTCCAGCGCTGCCTCTCGGGCGATACCGAGCTGGTTTCAGTTACGCGCAACGACGGCTCGATGCTTACTCCAAGAGAGGTCCTGGAGGTTCTTGAATGACAGCTGTTAAAACATCCGGAAAGAAGTTCAGCCCCATGGTCCATTCATATCTGAGGATGGACGAACGTTTCCCTCACGTCTGGTGCCCGGGCTGCGGGATAGGGGTACTGTTCGCAGCGCTTATTCATGCGCTCCACGAACTTAATATCCCCAAGGATAAGATACTTCTGGCTTCAGGTATCGGGTGCACCTCCCGCATGCCGGGTTATCTTGATACGGATACCTTCCATGTGCTGCACGGGAGGGCTCTGGCAGCGGCCACCGGGGTCAAGCTTGCACGTCCGGATATGGAGGTGATCGTTGTAGGCGGGGACGGCGATATGCTTGCAATAGGCGGCAATCACTTCATCCATGCGGCGCGGCGCAACATAGGAATAACGTGCATTGTGCTTAACAACTACAACTATGCGATGACCGGCGGCCAGCAGTCGCCCACCACCCCGCGTGATATGTTCGCTACCACCGCCCCTTATGGGGCCATTGATGATCCTGCCGATGCCTGCTCGCTTGCCGCGGCTTCGGGTGCCGCTTTTGTCGCAAGGACCACTACCTATAATTTCGTCCAGCTTAAACGCTTCGTAAAGACCGCACTTTCGCGCAAGGGTTTTAGACTTATCGAGGTGGCGGCACAATGCCCCACGATCTTTGGGCGCTTGAACAGGATGCCTGCAACCAGGGATCTTATAACCTGGATCAAAGGCCATACCGTAACGCTGGAGGCGGCGAAGAAGATGGATGCAGCGCAGCTTCGGGACAAGATCGTTACCGGTGTGTTTGTGGACCGCGAGGTAGAGGAATACAGCGACCGTTACACTCGCCTGATCAAGAAGGTTCGCAATGCGCACTGAGATAAGACTTTCCGGAAGAGGGGGGCAGGGACTTATCCTGGCAGGGATAGTTCTGGCTGAGGCGGCCGGGGTATACGAGGACAAACAGGTTGTCCAGACCCAGAGTTATGGTCCGGAGGCGCGAGGCGGTGCTTCAAGGGCAGAGGTTATCATCTCCGATGGCCAGATACGTTATCCGCAGGCTTACGATCCTGATATTTTGGTTGCACTCTCCCAACCCGCCTTTGATCGCTTCGCCCCGAAGATCAAGAAGAGCGGGCTGATCTTTGCCGACTCCTTCTATGTCCATACCGATCGCAAGGATGTGGTGCTTATTCCCTTTTCCGAAACCGCACGCAACGAGATCGGCAGGGAAGTGGTGACAAACGTGGTGATGCTGGGTGCACTTGCCGCCGCCACGGACATCGTTAGGCTTGAATCGCTAAAAAAGGCTCTAAGGCACCGTGTGCGCAGCGTATTCCTGGACCTTAACCTGCGAGCGGTGGATGCGGGTTACAAGCTGGGCAAGGAGATATGGAAAAAACGCTCCTCCTGATCAAACCTGACGTTGTCGCCCGGAATAAAACCGGAGAGATACTGGCTCGAGTGGAGAAAGAGGGTTTTGCGATCCTTGGCCTCAAGCACCTTTTGCTTTCCCCACAGGAGGCTAAGCTTTTCTACGGTATCCACAGGGGCAAGGAGTTCTTTGAGGAGCTCATAGCGTTCATCACATCCGGACCTATCATCGTCTGTTGTTTGGGTCGCGAGAATGCCGTGCGCTACCTGCGAGAGATCGTTGGGGATACTGATCCCTCTGAGGCCAAGCCGGGCACCCTGCGTGCAATCTACGGTACCGACATGCATCGCAACGGCGTGCACGTCGCAAGTCCTGACGAGAACCCATCGCGTGAGGTGCACTTCTTCTTCTCCGCCCATGAGCTTTACTCTTGAAAGGAGGGTTTTTGTGTCTCAAAAGCTCCTGAAGTCTTGGCCGCTTTACCTTGCGGTTTTGATTCTGGCGCTCTACTGCGAACCCATCCTGACCGACGCATACGAGCCTAACGATACCTTTGAGGACGCGGCACTTATCTCCCTGGGGACAATCACAGCAACCATAGAACCAGCCGAGGACGAGGATTATTACAGGGTTAGCATCGCGGGTGAGGACTCGCTTATGCTCATCTACCGGTTGACGGTTCCTTCCGTGTTGATGCCTGAGATTACCTTCTACAGCTCCCCAGAGGAGCGTCTGGGTAGGAGACGTGCGGAGAACGAAGGAGACCCATTGCACGATTCGTTGCTCGTGCCTGCAGGTGAGGTTATTCTCAGGGTGCGCTCCTTCAACTACGAGTCCTCAGACTCAAGCTATACCCTGACCCTTTCTACCTCCCTGCCAGTAGTGGCGGCTACAGATTGAGCGGGCTTTAGTCGAACTTCCCTAATACTCCCCCTGCCATAGAAAGATATGAGTCTTATCGAGGTATTCTATTTAATGCCAGGTGAGCTACGATCGAGATGCCCGCCCCCAGCCAGAGCAGTGCCCTCAGGATCACTCCAGGGTGCTTGTGTTTGACCAGGTAGCGGTAGGCCCCCTTGTAGTGGTGCATCTTGACGTACGTTCGATCTATTCCCTGAATGTTTTCGCCGACATGATGCAAGGCTACCTTGCAGGGAACGAACCACGTTTCCCAGCCTGAATCCGCCGCACGTTTGCATAAGTCCGTATCCTCCACATAGAAAAAGAAACCTTCATCAAAGCCACCCAGCTTGCTGAACATCTGCTTGCGGACAAACATGAACATGCCTGTACATACATCTATGCGCCGGGGCAGACTCATATCGAGGTCTTGATACATGTAGCGCCGACTCCAACGTGCTTGGGGGAAAAGTCTCCTCAGCGGTGTACGACGCCCGAAAAGGAAGCTTAAGTAACCTGGGAAGCGGCGAAGGGTTTCCTGCAGCCCTCCGTCAGGGTAGGTTACCTTCCCGGTGGCGATACCGCGCCGCTTATCCGCCAGCAAAAACTCCAGGGTCCTACGATAGCCTTCCTCGATTACCTCAGCATCCTGGTTCAGGAAGAGGATGACTTTTCCCCTTGCCAGTTCCGCCCCGCGATTGCAGGCGAAGGCGAAGCCGGTGTTGCGTCCCAGAAAGATGAGGCGTGCGTGCGGGAAATCCTTCTTTGTTCTCTCTACGCTGCCGTCCTTTGAGCCGTTGTCCACCACAATCACCTCTGTTCCCTTTGAAGGTATGGAGGCGAGGCATTTCTCGAGCAGGTTTCCCGGATTGTAGGCGGGTATTATTACTGAAACGACGGGATTGTCTTCGGATATGTCTCTTTTATGAGGGTTTGATGCCACGAGCTGCCGTCATCTCCACAGGTTCCACAACCCCAGGCGAGGGACAAGGAAAAGCGCCTGCCATATGATGCGTCTGTTGAGTTTGGAGACCCCAACACGGCGGTCCTGGAAGACTATCGGGATCTCACGCACGCGGAAGCCTGCCCGCCATACGCGGTAGTCGATCTCTATCTGGAACCCGTAGCCGTCGGCGGTGATGTCGTCAAGGTGGATGTGACGGAACACCTCGGTTCGGTAACACTTGTATCCTGCGGTCATATCCTTGATGGGCGCGCCCGTGCCGAAGCGGGCGTAGATGTTGGCGTAGTGGGACAGCAGCATCCTTTTAGGCGGCCAGTCTACCACCGCTCCGCCGGAGACATAACGAGAGCCGATAACCAGATCGGCGCCCTTCTTCAGCTCGGCCACGAAACGCGGCAGATCGTTAGGGTCATGCGAGAAGTCGGCGTCCATCTCGAACGCGTAGTCGTAGCCGCGCTCAAGTGCCCAACCGAATCCCAGGATGTATGCCGTACCCAAGCCCAGCTTGCTCTCACGCTCCAACAGGTGAAGCCTGGAGTCGTTCCTCATCTTTTTCTTCACCGCCTCAGCCGTACCGTCAGGTGACGCATCGTCGATAATCAGTACATCCGCCTGGGGCAAATTCTCGTGCACCGCATCTATTATCCCGTAGCGTGAAGGATCGCGCCTGCCGCCTGAGCGTGGAACTATGTTCTCCCGCTCATCATAGGTAGGGATAATTACCACGCCCTTCATACGCTATTATATTCGAATGGGATGCTTTTGTCAATTCTCAATACCCCTAGAAGATGTTACTTCTTGAGGCGAGGCAACCATCTTCTGGCGGCGCACGAACTAATCAAGCTTGACACGGTGCTATTTTTTGTTAATATTAAGGTTAAGGAACTACGAACCGATACGGATAAGGAGATAGGTTTGGTAAAGATTCGGTTGAAGAGATTTGGAGCAAAGAAGGAGCCTCATTATCGGGTTGTTGTAACCGATGTGCGCAGGGCACGTGATGGCGCTTACATCGAGTCGCTCGGAAGCTACGATCCCCGTGGTGCCCAGGCGTTTACCATCGAGGAGTCAAGGCTTAACTACTGGCTTGATCATGGAGCCCAGATGACTCCTCGAGTTAAAGCGTTGCTAAGACGTCTTCGTCGCGAGCAGCAGCCCCCTCAGGTTAGCGCCGCGACGGAAGAAGTTTCTGGGCAACCCGAAGTTGAGCCTGCAGTGGTAGATGAACCGGAAGAGAAGAAAGTGGAAGATGAAACAGGAAAGAAGACAGAACCCCTCGAAGTCGAGGAGACAGAACAGCCTAAACCTGATGTAGCAGACAGAGAAGGAGGCAGCGATGAAGGAACTGCTTGAGTACGTGGTAAGGGCCTTGGTCGATAATCCTGACAACGTTCAGATCGAAGAGATATCCGGCGAAAAGACCGTTATCTATGAGCTTAGAGTCGGTGAAGGTGATCTGGGCAAGGTGATTGGCAAGGAAGGCCGGATGGCGAAGGCGATCCGGACAATCTTGACCGCCGCTTCGATGAAGAAGGGCAAACGGGCCCAGCTAGAGATCATCGAGTAGGTCGTTTACTTCACAAGACTGTGGATTTCCACATGGTCGCGTGCAAATCCACAGCAGGTCGTCTGTAGCGCGAGAGGAGGTTATCCTGCGGATTACGGTCCTGTCAGGATTGCCCTGCTACCTTGAGAGTGCTATCCGGAACGGGCATCTGAGGATCGCACAGGAGCGTGGTGCGGTAGAGATAGGCGTCGTCAATCTGCGGGATTTCGCAGAGGATTCATATCGAACCATAGACGATGAGCCTTACGGCGGGGGAGGTGGTATGGTACTCAAGGTTGAGCCGGTGTGGCGGGCGCTCGAGGCGTTAGGCGTAGTCTCTGAGGGAAGTGAAGAGGAGGGAGAGGAGGGGAAGAGAAGCGTTGAGAAGCCCTGGGTGGTTTTGCCGACCCCTAAGGGCAAAAGGCTCACCCAGAGAGACTTCGTTCGTCTGAGCGCGAAGGAGCATATCGTCTTTCTCTGCAGTCGGTACAAGGGGATAGACGAACGAATAAGGGAATGGGTGGATGAAGAGCTTTCGATCGGTGATTACGTGATAGGTGGAGGCGAGGCAGCGGCCCTCGTGATGATGGAGGGGATAACAAGGCTCCTTGCGGGTGTGGTTGGAACGAAAGAGTCGGTCGAGACGGATTCGTTTACCTGCGGCCTGCTTTCGGCCCCGACCTATACACGTCCGGAGGAGTTTATGGGAAAGCGTGTCCCGTCGGTTCTGCTTTCGGGGCACCACGAAGAGGTTCGCCGGTGGAGACGTAAGCAGGCCCTGGTGCTGACCCTTGCGCGTCGACCGGATCTTCTGGCTGAGTTGCGACTGGACGATGAAGATCAAATGTTGCTTTCGGAGGTTTTAGGTGAATAAGCTTACAGAAATCGAAAACCAGATGCTGAGATCAGATCTTGGGAAGTTCGGGCCCGGTGACACGGTTAAGGTTTTCTTCCGTGTCCATGAAGGCAAGAAGGAAAAGGTTCAGGCATTTCAAGGCGTTTGCATACAGATTCGGGGCAGTGGACCAAATCGGAGTTTCACGTTACGCAAGATTTCTCAAGGCATAGGTATTGAGCGTATATTCCCGTTGCACTCGCCAGTGATCGAGAAGGTAGAGGTAGTGCGATACGGCAAAGTGCGTCGCGCCAAGCTTTACTACCTGCGTGAGAAGGTCGGGAAGGGCCGTTACGTGAAGGAGCGGGTGGTTAGCAGGAAGAGCGATGTAAAGAAAAAAAGAAGGAAGAAACTTAAGGTGACGGCTGAGGCCGTCGGCCAGGAGACTATAGAGGAGGTATCTGAAGCCGCAGCGGATGTGGTAACTAAAGAAAAACCCCCAGAGGCTTCATCCAAGGAGGCAACGGATGCTGCAACCAAATCTGGATCTCGAGGCGTGGAGGAAGGTTAGGTTACTCTGCGGGGTTGATGAAGCAGGGCGCGGGGCGTTGGCAGGGCCGGTGGTGGGAGCCGCGGTTGTATTACCATCAGGTATCGAGATAGTGGGGGTATGCGATTCAAAGAAACTCACCCCGCATCGGCGGCAGGAACTCTTCAGCCACATAGTCACTAAGGCTCT
>JAYELY010000268.1:0-1961 GCA_034717795.1 Caldifarciminota bacterium | reverse complement strand
GGCGCTGATCTATTGACCAGCTGCCCCGGCCCTCGATCCACACCCCATTCTTTACGTCCGCGGCAAGATCATCAGGGGAGATGCTTTTTGGACTGGGCATGAGCGAGAGGTTTGGGATGCGGTTGATAGGCATGGAGGCGTAGGAGTCGGCACGTGCCGAGCCGAACGAACGCTTGTATCCGGCTAAAGGCGCCACCTCGCGGGTGGAGGAGTAGTTCTTGAATATTCCGTTCCTTATGATGTCCCATTTCTGACACGCCACACCATCGTCGTCGTATCCGGTGGAGGCAAGCCCGCCCGGAAGGTTATTATCGGCCACAAAGTTTACGATGTCCGACCCGTACCGGAACTTGTTCCGTTTCTTGTCCAGCGTTACAAAGCTCGTGCCTGCGAAGTTTGCCTCGTAGCCAAGCACCCTGTCCAGCTCGGTCGCGTGTCCTACCGATTCGTGGATCGTAAGCGAGAGATGCGACGGGTCGAGTATCAGATCCATCCTGCCCTCGGCAGGATAGGCGGCGGAGAGCTTGGCTACCGCTTCTTCGGCGATGCGCCGTGCATGAGCCTCGAGCTTCTGTGCCACGATGTGCTCCCAGCCCTTGTTCATGGGATACTCCTGGAAGGTTCTGGTCTGACTGTCGCCCTTGCCTGCAGCGGTTGCCATGTATGAGGCGTTGACCGTAGTTATAAGCGTTTCGATCTGTGAGCCTTCGGTTGAGGCGAAGAACTGATGCCGTCGGGTTGCCCTCATGGTGCCGAACGCCTTCACGACGCCCTTGACACCGAGCATCGTCCGGTTGATCTGCAGGAGAATGGCCAGCTTGTCCGATACCGGGATAACGAATGGATCTATCTCTACCTTGGTCTCGAAGCGATCCTTGTGAATGGGTTCTTGAGCCAGCTTGACCTTGTCCTTGCCCACGGTGAGTGCAGAGGCTTTGGCCACGACCACGGCTTCCCGCGCAACCTTCTCCGCCGAACGCTTGTCCTGACGGCTGATGGACGCGAACCCCCACGCGCCGTCCTTCAGAACGCGCACACCGATGCCCGCGTCGGTCACGTCCTGAATCGCCTTGGGTGAAAGGTCCTGGACGTATATCTGCTGGTCGTGGACGGTCAGCACCCGAGCGTCAGCATAATCCGCACCGGCAAGCCTTGCGGTCTCCACGGCCCGCTCGGCCAAATCCTTCATTAAAACCTCCTTAATTTGCAGAAACCTGGAGTCCTAGCTTCAAGGAGGATGTTCTCCTCCTGAGAGGCTCAATTCCCCAAGACATGCATACTTTATAACACCCATTATACTCCCCAAACATGGGTTTGTCAAGGGGTTATGAACGTAAGATGCGTGTAACTGTAACATAGAAAGCGACGCCTGTTTTTACTCAGCCCCCCCGTTCACTTGGAGTGAGAGTTAAGTACTTGACAAACATCCCCAAATAACTATAATTACATATGCCGCGCCTAAAGCAGGCGATGGGGATAGTGTTTTGTTGGACATGGAAGGCTTTTCAGAAGCCTTCACCTCCTTACGGAGACCCCGTTAGGGGTCTCCGTTTTTATTCCTTTCCTTGACAACAGGCAACGTGGGTTCAATAATAAAGTGTCCTCGTTGGGTATAATGTGCTGTTCAAAGATTAAATTCTCAGTGTGTACTTTTGGATTTGGGGCGATAATCCCTGGGGTCTATGCAAGCATCATAAGTACTCTTGTCTATTTTGATCCAGTCGGTTTTTTCGATACCCCTGACCTTGTGAGTGGGGCTGAAAGGGTATGCACAAGCCACCTTAATCCAGCGAGCTTGCTCTTGAGCAATTATGATCGAGAATAAACATGAACGCCTTGACGGCTTATCGTCAATAGTTTCTTACTCCAGAACACATGCCAGAATTTATTGTCAGTTATATCTGGAATACCTGTGTAGAAACGCGCTCCGACAAGATTCCATTTTTGCATGTTGCACACCG
>JAYELY010000267.1:1048-1962 GCA_034717795.1 Caldifarciminota bacterium | reverse complement strand
ATGGGTAGTAATTGGACTTATATTAATCCTTTGTATCGCGCTGCCTGCCCTGGCTGATGATACCCACATCAGCACTGCCTCCATCTTCGAGCTCGGGGTGTCAGCCCGTACCCTAGGAATGGGCGGCACATTTATCGCCCTGGCCGACGACGAGGCCGCTGTCTTCTACAACCCAGCAGGGCTTCCACAGCTCTCAAAGACAAAGCTCTCCTCCCTGTATACCCGTCCGTTCAGCGTCTATTCTTATGGTGCTTTGGGGGCGGCCGAGCAAAACTGGGGAGGCTATTTTCTAATCCTGGATTCGGATACCCTGGAGGAGCGGGATCTCTATGGCAATACCATCGGCAGTTTCCGTTACACAAGCACTGGAATCATTGGCGGTTGGGGCCGCTCAATAAAAGAAAACTTTTCAATCGGCCTTCAGGTAAAGGGTTATCACCTTGTTACCCTTACTAAAGGCTACGGGCTATCTCTAAGCCCTGCCGTTCTCTACAAGAGAGGGGCCTACACCACCGGAATCATCTGGAGAAACCTCCTAAGCACTGGCACCAACTATGAGGACGGACACACCGAGCCCTGGATCCATGATCTGGCCATAGGATTGGCCTGGCAAAGAGAGAAATTCACCTGCAGCCTTGACTTTACCGAGAACCTTATCACCCGCGGGGACATATCCTGCATGCGGATGGGCTATGAGTACACCGGATTTGATCCAATTGTACTGAGGGCGGGCACCAACCGGGATTGGACCAGTTTCGGTGCCTCAATTAGCTGGAAGGGACTTCAGATAGATTTCGCCTATCTACTTCATTACGCCCTTCCAGACACCTACGTTGTTTCCCTGAGCTACCAGGGAACAGGCTCGTTTACAAGTGGAGTGTCCCAAGCCCTCAATAGATTCAGCCGAAAATTCA
>JAYELY010000267.1:0-1038 GCA_034717795.1 Caldifarciminota bacterium | reverse complement strand
GCAATAGATAATTTGGTGCGGTGGGTGGTTGATAGCTAAAGAATTGCAGGCTTTTCCAGGATCTTAGCTAGAAGAGCTTTATCAGATGTATTGGAGTAGTTGACCTTGCGCGAGCTTGGCAGATTACACCGGTAGTAGTAAAGGAGGTAAAATGGGAAGTTGGATAAAAGGAGCTATGCTTTCAATTCTCGTTCTTCTTGTTCTCTCAACCCTTTCTCCTACCTTATGTGCGCAAGATACCACACCACCGGAGACAACAATAACGAGCGGACCGAGCGGAACTATTGAGTACAGAGACGTCAGTTTTGAGTGGACCGGTAGCGACAACGTGACTGCTACGGCAGACTTGGTTTATTCCTATAAACTCGAAGGGGAAGATAGCGAGTGGTCGATCTGGTCTATTGATGTAAACAAGTTATATCCCAAGTTAAGTGATGGGGATTATGTATTCAAAGTAAGGGCCAGGGATGAGGCTGAAAATATTGATCCCAGTTTTGCGGTTTGTACTTTTAGGGTTGAACCCACAGGGTATTGGAAAGAAAAATGGGATCAATACCCAGATCCCGAACATACCAAACAAAGAGTAGAGGACCCCGAAAATTATGACATTCAAGGCCTCAGGGTAAACGCTGATTTCAAGGTTGATCTAGGAGAATGGTTCGAAAATGTACAAGAAGAGACCTACTGGGTCCCTGCTGCAGTTTTGGGAACGCCAGACAATATAAGCGATGAAATTCTTGACCTCAAAGGCAAGCCTGCTGAGGCGAAGAGTGAAATCAATGTGCTGTATGAAGCCTTAGTTTTCATCCATCTCTGTACCGAATCCAATATCCATAACGCGAAAACTACCGGGGAAGACGACATACGTTGGGAATTTCCAAAGCCGGCCACGCCTTCAATTAGAGACGGAACAGTAAATTGTGCCAGTGCAGCAAACGTAATTCACTATCTATTGGAAGATGACTATGATGAAGTAGGCTATGTCTGGCGCCATAGTGATTGCGATAGCGATAACCCAGGCGGACATTGTACAAGTTA
>JAYELY010000266.1:0-10036 GCA_034717795.1 Caldifarciminota bacterium | reverse complement strand
GCAGATAAAGGATTAATGAAGATAACCATACAGTTCGTTAAGGAGACTTAGGCTCCTTGAGTGATATGACCACCTTCTTTCGAAGCCGTCATACGATACCTTCTTTCAAACATTTCGAGTAGATTTCCGGTGAGGCAATGCGAGGGGCTTGACAAGTTGAAGAAATTGGATAAACTTCTCCATCAAAGGAGGATGCATGAAAAAGTTGCTCTTGCTTATCCCTCTCGTTGCAATGATTGCGCTCAGCGGATGCGCCTGGCAAGCCGTTTCTAAGACCCCGCCGCCGAAAGATGTATTCATGACAACCGGCGACATGAAGGACGGCGACTATGAACCTGTAGGTATGATTCGTGTGATGCGCGTAGAACTCGCCTTCAGCTGTCTGGGTTTACTGCCGCCACTGTATCCGCAGTTTGGACCTGAGATCCAGGATGCGCTCTACGAGCAGCTGGCCAAGGAGGCCAAGAGGATGGGTGCCAACGCCGTAATCAACATCCAGACCATGATCATGCCCACACCGTTCTTGTTCGGGATCCTCTGGCTACCTACAGTAGAGATGAGCGGCATGGCTATCAAGATGTAGGCTTTCAAAGATTCAAAGAGGGTGCCCCGCACCCTCTTTTTTTTTACCCCACTCGGTCGCTTCACGACCGAGCGGGGACCCCTGAACTATTTAGACCTGGCAATCCGAAGATATAACCTTGCGAAATACAAGTTATGCATTATCAGGTCTTACAAGAATCAACATAACCTCCAGACACGTTGACAATCAGCTTATTCTGACTAGTATCAACGAATGGAGCTTTCGTTTGATCTCTCAAAATCCACTCGCAGGGCGTTCCGCTTCAGCGAACTGGATGTAGCCGAAAGGAAGATATCGGAGTTCATACCTGAACGCTATATTCGCAAACAAGATGCCTTGCTGCCCGAGGTCGCAGAACCCGAGCTTGCCCGGCATTTTGTCCGCCTTTCAACCCTCAATCATCACGTAGACAAGGGTTTCTACCCTCTGGGCTCGTGCACAATGAAGTACAACCCAAAGATCAACGAGGATGTTGCCCGTCTTGCGGGATTTGCAGACCTTCATCCCATGGCACCGGTGAGTATAACTCAGGGAGCGCTTCAGTTGATGTATGAGTTGGAGAAACTTCTTTCCGAGATCTCAGGATTTGACACGGTAACCCTCCAGCCCTCGGCAGGTGCGCAGGGAGAGCTTTGCGCCAACCTTATTACTCATGCCTACTTCAAGAACAAGGGCGAGAACCGCACCAAGGCCCTTATACCGGATTCGGCACACGGCACCAATCCTGCAAGCGTAATACTTGCAGGTTTCGAGTCCGTAACCGTGCGTTCAACCCCACAGGGCCTTATAGATATTGAGGATCTTAAGAGCAAGCTCTCCGCGGATACAGCCCTCATCATGATCACCAATCCCAACACCCTGGGACTTTTCGAGCGCGATATCACGAAGATAATTGAGAAGGTGCATTCGGCAGGTGCGCTTGCCTATCTTGATGGAGCCAACCTCAACGCCTTGATGGGCATAGTCAGGCCTCGCGAGATGGGGTTCGATCTCATGCACTTCAATCTGCACAAGACCTTTTCCACACCGCACGGCGGCGGCGGACCCGGCTCAGGGCCGGTGGGAATGACCAAGGAGCTCGAACCGTTCCGCCCAGTACCGACAATAGAAAAGCACGGTGAAACCTACCGTTTGAACTACAAGAGGCCTCTATCCATCGGCAAACTGCAGGCCTTCTACGGCAACTTCCTGGTGATGGTTAAAGCCTACACCTACATCCGGGTACTCGGCGCCTCAGGGATAGCCGGGGCAGCAAGAGACGCAATCCTCAACGCAAACTACCTCAAGAAACTGCTACAGGATGTGCTCGATATACCTTATCCGCAACACTGCATGCACGAGTTCGTGGCATCAGGCAAGCCTTTGCGGGAATTCAAGTTGAAGACGACCGATCTGGCCAAGCGCTTGCTTGATTACGGTTTTCATGCCCCGACCATCTATTTCCCCCTTATCGTCTCCGAGGCGTTGATGGTTGAGCCAACCGAAACCGAATCCGTAGAGACACTCGAATGCTTTGCCGAAGCTGTACGTCGGATAATACAAGAAGCCAAGATCAACCCCGAGATGCTGCGTCAAGCACCTCACACCACCCCGGTAGGACGGCTCGATGAGGTGCAAGCAGTCAAGGACCTGGATGTTTGCTTCAGACCTGACCGAAAAACGCAAGGCTGAACTCTGCAATAGCATCGCTGAGAAGGTCGTGCGGTTTCGCCTTTCACCTTTGGCGATTATGATGATTGAAACTGTCAAGCCGCTGAGTTTTTTGGGGAACCAGCTCATGGTCTTCTTTGCACCTATGGTTGGTGCATTTACATCCAGTTCTGTATATGAAGAGATGACCGCGTTCTTCGAGGAACGCTCAAACCTCGAGATGCTGATTCAGAAGATCGAGGAGGTGGAAAACGAATGGCTAAAGAAAGAGAAAGAAACGAAGGAAGCGAGGAAGAAAGCAAGGAGTGATAAGCGTGGCAGAAGAAAGTAAGAAGTTTAAAGGTAAAAAAACTGAAACAATCCTGGCTACAGACTGTGGGTCCACCACCACCAAGGCTATTTTAATCAAGAAGCAAGGTGATGAATACCGTCTGGTGGCGCGCGGCGAGGCACCCACGACTGTCGAGGCCCCGTTTGAGGACGTAACCCGTGGGGTCCTGAACTCCATAAGGGAGGTGGAGGAGCTTACCGGTGAAAAAATCCTGGACGCAGAAAGGATAATCAAGCCGACCCGGTCGAAGAAGGAAGGTGTGGACGTATATATTTCGACCTCCTCGGCGGGCGGCGGTCTGCAGATGATGGTCGCGGGTGTTGTTCTGACGATGACCGGTGAAAGTGCGGCACGCGCAGCACTTGGAGCCGGTGCAATCGTGATGGACGTTATCGCCTCAAACGACGGCAGACTGCCCCACCAGAAGATCGAACGCATCAGACACCTTCGCCCCGACATGATACTCCTCTCAGGCGGCGTTGACGGAGGCACCATCTCACACGTGGCCGAGCTGGCTGAGCTTATACGCGCAGCCGATCCAAGACCGCGATTCGGCACCACCTTCAGCCTGCCCGTTATCTACGCCGGCAACAAGGACGCGCGCAAGATAATCCTCGACACGCTCAATGAGTCTACTGAGCTTGTGGTCGTGGAGAATCTGCGCCCCGTACTTGAACGCGAGAACCTGGGACCGGCACGCGACAAGATACATGATCTTTTCATGGAACACGTGATGGCCCACGCGCCAGGCTACAAAAAGCTGATGGACTGGACAGACGTACCCATCATGCCGACACCCGGTGCAGTGGGGCTTCTTATCGAAAGAATAGGCAAGCGGCAGGGAATCGACGTACTGGGCGTTGACATAGGTGGAGCGACAACGGATATATTCAGCGTATTCGAGGATAAGTCGCTAGAAGCAGAAAGGCCTGAGCGAGTCTTCAACCGCACGGTAAGCGCCAACCTTGGGATGAGCTACTCGATCTCCAACGTGCTGCTGGAGGCGGGGAACGAGAACATCCTGCGATGGATTCCCCTCGAGGTCGACGTTACCGAACTCAGAAACCGCATCCGCAACAAGATGATCCGCCCCACCACCATCCCGGCAACACTCGAAGATTTAAAGATGGAACACGCGGTGGCCAGGGAGGCGTTGAGACTGGCACTCCAACAGCACAGGAGCATGGCTGTGGGGCTTAAGGGCGTACAGCAGGAACGCTCAATCGCCGATGCCTTCTCCCAGAAAATCTCAGGCGAGACGTTGGTCAACATGATGTCGCTTTCTCAGATTGTGGGATCAGGCGGCGCACTTTCTCACTCCCCGCGTCGAGCACAGGCCGCAATGCTGATGCTCGATGCCTTCCAGCCCGAAGGAATAACCCGCCTGGCTGTGGACTCCATCTTCATGATGCCCCATCTAGGTGTACTAACCGAAGTCAACGAAAAAGCGGCCGAGGAGGTGTTCAAAAAAGACTGCCTTATCCCTCTGGGAACAGCCATCGCTCCGGTAGGCCAGACTAAAGAAGACACGAAGTGTTTGAGGATAATCTTCCAACCGGAAAAGAAAAAGGCTCAGGAGATCGCGTTAAGGTTCGGGGATCTCATAAAGCTACCGCTTGGTGCGGACGAAAAAGCAAAAGTAGAACTCTATCCCGAACGCGGCTTCGACGTAGGAGAGGGCCCGGGCAAAAGCCTTGAGGCTCTGATCACCGGCGGCCAGGTTGGAGTCATCATAGACTGCCGCGGCAGACCTCTCCTGCTGCCGGAGGATAAGAATGAACGCATAAATGCGCTTCGGCGATGGACCGAAGCTATGGAAATGTATCCTGTATGAACGTAATCACCCTTCTTCTTCTAACGCAGGTAGGCAGACCGTTCCTGGCGCAAACGTCGGTTGAACCTTACGAGAACGCACATCTGGTGATGCTTCTTTCAGAAACCATAGATACCCGCCTTTCTCCCAGCCTGGCTGAGGGCTCCGGCAGCCGGTTCATAGTCAAGTTCGATCACCCGCCCACCGGAGGGGATCAATCTACTCTGGAGAACTCCGGATTAACCATTGAAGGTTATCTCCCCCACTACGCCTATCTGGTAAGCGGGGAAACTCAAGCTGTCCATGAGCTGTTGGACGCACAAACAATCTCCTGGGCTTCGACCTACGAGCCGAGATGGAAGCTGGCTCCAGGGCTTGCGTCCGGTGAAGACCCCACCGATACCCTTCACGTTTTGTTGTTTACGGACGCCGACCTTGCGGCCACTGTCCGTCTGGTGGAGAATTTAAGCGGGGTGATTCACTCTGCCCACGACGGCGTCAACAAAACTCTTATGATTTCGGTGGATGAAGAGCATCTTTCCGGGATCGCCTCTCTTGATGCCGTTCGCTGGATCGAGCCTTTCTACGCACCTCACTTTCACAACAACCAGGCCCAGTGGGTTCTCCAGAGCTGGCAGGAAGAAAGCCACAGCTTGTGGGACAGGGGTCTGGACGGTGAAGGTGTGGTGCTGAGTACCGGTGATTCAGGCATAAACACCGGGCACGTGATGTACCGCGATTCCACAATCCAGATTACCGACTGGGGTGATTATCCCGGCCACCGCAAGATCATCGCCTATCAACCGTCGGCCCCTGAAGCGAGCTTCGGTGATCATTCATCGGCCTCCTACCACGGAACCCACACCGGATGCACGGTATGCGGAGAAGACTCCTATTGGGGGAAAACCGCTCCCTACGACGGTATAGCCCCCAAAGCCAAACTCTACTTTATAGACGTTGGTTCTTCTTCATCCATAGCCTACCCTTCGGACTACAACGATATGTATCTCATGGCGTGGACAGGCAATGAAGGCGGTCGGGCAAAGCTCATGTCCAACAGCTGGGGATCGAACGGCTCATTCAGCATCTACGACATTCCCTGCCGCCAGACCGACGAGTTCGTTTGGAATCACCCCGACTTTCTGGTGCTTTTCTCTGCCGGCAACTCCTCAAGCTCCGGGATAAAACCACCTGCCACTGCAAAGAACGTTGTAGCGGTCGGAGCGAGCCTTAACGGAACCTCGGCGACCATACCCGCGGGTTTCTCAAGCATAGGTCCTACTGCCGACGGTCGGATAAAACCAACCGTCACGGCACCCGGTTATCTTACCTCGGCAAACGGAGGCACCCCGGACGGCTATCAATGGCTTATGGGTACCAGCATGTCATGCCCGGCCGTTGCCGGCGCCTGCGCCATGGTCGTTCAGTATCTGAGAGAAGGCTGGTACCCTTCCGGTGCCCCCAATGCCGCAGACAGCATCGAACCCTCAGCCGCTCTTCTTCGGGCGATGCTCATCTCCTCCACCATCGCCGACTTTGCTTCCAACCCCATCCCTGATCCCAAGATAGGCTGGGGAAGGGTATGCCTGGACTCTGTTCTTTACTTTGATGGAGAAGCAAACCGCCTTTATCTGGATGACAACACTACCCAGATAGGAACCGGGGAAGAGGTTCTCTACCACTTTGATATTGATGGCAGGGACCGGCCCCTGAGGGTCACTCTGGCATGGAGTGATCCTCCCGCTGAGATGGCGGCTGCAAAAAAGATCGTCAACGACCTCGATCTGCAAGCCGAGTCCCCTTCGGGAAAGATATACAGGGGCAACGTATTCGCAAGTAATTTCTCGATAACAGGCGGTTCTGCGGATGCGACAAACGTCGAGGAGTGCATTCGCGTTAAAAATCCGGAAGAAGGCAACTGGAGAGTAAGTGTGATAGGGACGAATATCCCGCAGGGACCTCAGCCTTTTGCCCTGGTTATCACAGGCGAGATACGCCAAACAGGGGTAGAGGAAGGAGAATATATCCACATCCAACCTTCCCTGCAGCTAACCACCAATCCCTTCACGAATCAACTGATTGTACAACTCTACACAACCCACGCAGGGCCGCTCATTTTAGAGATGTTCGATCAGACAGGACGCAAAATTATGACTTTGGTAGATGAAAAGTTGTACCCTGAAGGAGAAAAAACCTTCTCTTTTAACCTGCAGGACTCCTTGCCAAGCGGAATCTACTTCCTGCGGTTGAAGACCTGTGGAAAACAAGTCATCTCCAAGGCCGTGCACCTTAAATGAAGGACTCTGAACGAATGCCGGATTCGAGATTCATCAATACGCCGGCCAAGGGTGAATGGAAAGTTTGCTCCTATTCAAGGAAAGGAATGGTCAGGGAACCATTCGAAGAAGCAATCGGAATTAACCCAAGCCTAGGAGGCAGTATATGAGAAAAGCCTTTGCTTTATTCTTCTTACCGTTTCTGCTCCTGGCCGCCACAGGACCTTTTATAGACGGTCAGGTGCTACCGACGGCAACCCATCTTTACAGGGATCCTACGGTGATCCATCTCCCCTGCGGGATCGATCTGGATACCCGCGATGCGGAACCGACGCTTCCTGCAAACCTCATGCTTTCAGCCGGGCAGGAAGGAATCGGCACCTACCTTGTTCAGTTTGACGGCCCTATCTACTCGCACGAACGCCGTGCCCTTGAACAGGCAGGGGTGGGCATCGAGGGCTACCTGCCTAACTACACCTATATCGTTCGGATGGATCAAGCCACGCGCGCCAGGGTAGAGACCCTACAAGGAGTGGGCTGGGTAGGCAACTACGAACCCGGTTACAAACTGTGCCCTGAGATTGATCTTGAGGCCAGCATCCCGGAAAAACTGGTGGTAACTCTTTACGCAGGCATCGATGGCGAAGCAATCCGCGAGGCCGTTGAGACGCTCGGAGGCGAGCTGCTCGAGTGGCAAGCCACCGACTTCCAGACATTCGTCCACATAATGCTTGCCCCCCAGAAACTTCCTCTGCTTGTCCATGAGCCGCAAATCAAATGGGTGGAACCTTACCGTCAGCCTTACCTCATGAACGGACAGGCCCAGTGGGTCATTCAAACCTGGGAAGAAGACAACCGCCGCATCTGGGATGAAGGAATAACCGGAGAAGGCCAGATCCTCGCCACCCTTGATACCGGGATTAAAACGACTCACAACTTCTTCCGCGACCCTTCTGTGCCTATCACCGACTTCGGCGACTACCCCACCCACCGCAAGATCATAGCCTACCAGAAACCAGCCTACGACCCTGACGGCGTCATCACCTTCGGCGACGAGAGCGGACACGGCACCCACACCGCAGGATCGGTCCTGGGCAACGATCAGCCGGTTGGCGGTTCAAGCGTAAATATCGGCATGGCCCCGGACGCCAGGATATACTTCCTTGACGGAGGCGGCGGAGGCGGCGGTATTATCCACGCCGTCAGCCTTGAGTACAGCTTCAGCATTGCTTACAACGGTAACAGTGCCGGCGGTGCCCGGATAATCTCCAACTCGTGGGGCAGCCAGACAACCCGCGCCTACGACAAAAGCTGTGTGGAGTCCGACCAGACCATGTGGAACCGTCCCGACTACCTGGTTATGTTTTCTGCCGGCAACAACCCCCCGAGTACATACACAGGCTCCCCGGCAAACGCCAAGAACGTCATAGCCGTAGGAGGATGCCTGAACGGCACCGCAGCTAACTTCTACTGGAGTGGAAGTTCACAAGGACCTGCTAACGACGGACGTATTCGTCCTGACATAGTGGCACCAGGTAAAGATGTCACATCTGCCTGGCGAAGCAGCGATGATGCGGAGCTTACAACTTCCGGGACCAGTATGGCATCCCCGATTGCGGCAGGCAACGCCGGCCTTATTCGCCAGTACTTCACCGACGGCTGGTATCCCTCAGGTAGTCCCGGCTCTCAATCTGGATTTAACCCATCGGCCGCCCTTCTCAAGGCAATGATGATCAACTCGGTAGAAACCGACTTCCCTTCAATCGAGGACAGGGTCCCTTCCAAGAGGGTCGGCTGGGGAAGACCGAAACTGGACAACGTGCTTTACTTCCCCGGTGATGCACGCAAGCTTGCTGTCGTGGACTTCGATGAAGGACTCGAAACAGGCTACCAGTTCCTTGGCAAAGTGAATGTAGCCGGCAGCGGCGAACCTATTCGAATCACCATGAACTGGACAGACTATCCGGGCGAGCTGTATGCCTCTCCAGCCCTGGTGAACGATCTCAACCTGGAAGTGGTTTCGCCATCCGGCAAGGTCTACCGCGGCAACAACTTCAGTGATAACGTTTCTGTGGAAGGCGGCGATTTCGACACCAAAAACCCGGTCGAGAACGTCTTCGTGAACTCCCCTGAAACCGGGGAGTGGGAGATTCGCGTCCATGCAAACAACGTACCCGCAGGCCCTCAGCCGTTTGCCCTTGTCGTAACCGGTGAACTCAGCACCCTGATCTCTGCCGTCGCCATAGAGGATATAACCGTTGACGACGATGGTCAATCCAACCCTGACGGCAACATGGATCCGGGCGAAAACGTAACCCTCTATGTCCAGCTTCTAAACGCCGGCGAAAACGCTCTGCACAATATCACGAGCACTCTCTCCTCTTCGTCTTCATACGTTACGATCACCGGCAACGATGCAAACTACGGCACCCTGAATCCCGCCGAGTCCAAGCAAGGCGACGGCTTTGAGGTTACTGTCTCCCCTTCCGCTCCGCTAGAGACGTGGGTTAAGTTCCAGATGCAACTATCCGCAGACGAACTTTCAGGTAGTTTGAACTTCGAGCTCATGATCGGAACCCCGAGGTACAAATGGATCAGCCATGATGTCGGAAACGTAAAGCTAACAGTCACTGAGCAAGGCGCCGTCGGATTCTATGAACTTGACGGTCCAGGAGAAGGCTTCCGCTACCCTAAGAGTTCCGACAATTGGCTCTATCACGCAAGCTTCGCGGCGGGCAACTCGAAGGACTTTATGAACGACCGTATGTACGGTGAAGGCGAAAGCCATAATAAAGGCAAGGATTGGAAAGTTACTTCAGACCCCGACGGAAGGGTAATCATCGGCCGCCACGATCACTCCGATCAGGACAGCCGGGCTATCTACAACAACGACGGAAACTGGTGGACAGATAGCGAACTCAAGGTACAACAGTTCGGTTACGCATGGAAGGAAAAAGACTACGTGATCCTCAAGTTCGTGCTGATAAATCCGGACACATCATCATTGGAAGGAATGTATGCCGGAATTATGGCAGATTTCGACATGGGGCCGGAGCAAAGCCCATATAACAACTCTGGTGGAACCGACCAAACCCTGAATCTCGTCTACATGAAGCAAGCACCAGACAAAGACAACCCTCATGTCGGTATAAAGCTCCTCAAGGGCCAAAAGGCCAACGTAACCCTGGTCTCGAATCCGGACTACGTCTGGGATTACAAGTGGAACGACGAAACGTTCTTCAAGTTCCTGAGCGGGGAGCTGAGTTTTGCCTCCGCCCCCAACGATACCGACTGGTCAGTCATTGTATCTGCAGGCCCCTTCGATCTTCCAGTCGGTGGAACAGACACGGTAGCCTTTGCGTTCCTTGCAGGCGACAACCTTG
>JAYELY010000265.1:0-10082 GCA_034717795.1 Caldifarciminota bacterium | reverse complement strand
GATGGAATTCAGGTACAACCACAGAGGGTTGACTTTTGCCGAGCAGGTGGATAAACTAATAGAAATCTTGATGAGGAAGTCGAAATCATGCCAAGAAGTTCGTTGCTAAAGTGTACAAGACCCTAATCAATTAAGAAGTCATTGACATTTGATTGTGGGATTAAAGGGATAAAGATAGAATCGTAATGATCGTGCAATAGCAGCTCAACGCTATCGGCAATTACGTGGATATACCAGCCAACATCCCATAAGCTTCCATACACGTGAATGTCACAGTATCTGCCGTGAAAATCACCACCGCTGAGGTTGAATAGAAATTCACCTTGGGAACAACTTGAATCAGTAACAAGTATTGCAATTGTATCGTAATAATCCCAGAATTCGTCTTCGTTACCACCTGTACCATAATAATGTCCATAAACATGACGTTCATATACCCACTCGTAATTCAAACCTGCCGGGAAGTAGGTGGTGTCGAGGTCAAGGCTCTGCGGCTCCTCTGGTTTGTCGATGACAAAGCTCCGGCTCTCGCTCCAGAACAGCTCACCTTCCTCTGACATAGCAGCCGCAGACCAGTTGTGGGTGGCGTTGAGTAGAGTTTCAAAGACACCCTGAGGCATGGCATAGGTCGTATCTTCAAGTGTATCCTGAATATCTGTCGAAGCCCCCATGTAGATTCGGATAACGTAGTCATCAGCAAACTCATCCGAACCCCAGATAAAGGTCGGTGGCTCAGTCTCAAACACCGAACCGTCCTCTGGAGCAATCAAGGTCGGCGCCTGCGGTGTGTCTATCCTTTGGCACCCGCTGAAGATCAAAAGGATACCCCCTAAAAGGATTAAGCCAGGCTTTAGATGCTTCATAAATCACCTCCATAAAAATAATAGGCCAAAGCGGGGTTTTGTCAAGGGTAAGAATCCCTTATATAAGCAGCCGCTATTCTGGTTGACAACCCACCGTCTTAGTCCTATAATCACCGCTAAATGATTGAGCTTGGCAAGCATACGAAGTCCCGCCGCGACATCCTGGACAAGGTTGAGCGGATTTCTGAAGTTGACGTTTTTGCCTGCTACCAGTGCGGACGCTGCTCCGGCGACTGCCCGTCAATAAACCTCATGGACATCATGCCGAACCAGGCGATCAGGCTTCTGCAATTGGGCGAGGTGGAGCTGGTGCTTTCATCCAAAACCATCTGGATATGCGCCTCCTGCTTTACCTGCACCTCGCGCTGTCCCAAGGGGATAGACATCGCGCGCGTGCTTGAAGCCCTCAGGCAGGTCTGCCTTCGCAAGAACATCGACGAGCTAGACCTTAACAAGATACCTGATGAGGAGCGCGAACGATACCCGACCATCGCCTGGGTGTCGGCTTTGAGGAAGTTGTCCGGATAATGAAGAAGATAGCCTACTATCCAGGCTGCACCTTGAAGACGACCGGCAAGGCGTTTGAGCAGTCGGCATTCGCGGTGACTGGGGCTCTGGGTATCCAGATGCGGGAGATCGAGCGCTGGAACTGCTGCGGAACCGTGTTCTCCCTTGCCACCGACGATACCATGCACCACATCGCCACGGTGCGCAACATGATAAGGGTCGAAGAGATGGGCGAGCGGGAAGTGCTTACCCTGTGCTCGATGTGCTACAACACCCTCAAGCGTGCCAACGAGTTTATCGCCTCTGATCCTGTAAGGCTCTCCGAGCTCAACGACTTCATGTACAAGGAGGAGCTGAAATACTCCGGTAAAGTGAAGGTTCGTCACCTTTTAGAACTACTGCGCGACGATGTGGGCTGGGACGCTCTCAAAGCGAAGGTTACCAATCCGCTTGAGGGCGTCAAGGTCGCCTCCTACTATGGGTGCGCCCTGGTGAGACCGGCAGGCGCAGGGGTGGACTCCCTTGAAGATCCCACAGTCATGGAGGATCTTGTGTCGTCTCTCGGTGCCGAGCCGGTCAACTGGCCTTCCCGACTTGAATGCTGCGGCTCCTATCACACCATCGGGCACAAAGAGCTTATCTTCGAGCGCACCGAGCGCATCGTTGGCCAGGCGTTAAATGCAGGCGCGGACGCGATCGTCCTTTCCTGCCCCTTGTGCGAGTTCAATATCGGTGCCCGTCAGCACGAGGTCGCCGAGCACGTCTACGCCTTCAAGCAGATACCTGTCCTCTACTTCACCCAGCTTATGGGCCTGGCTATGGGGATCGAACCGGGCGATCTTGGAATCACTGACGAGCGCGTGCTCGCATGGCTTTCTGAGAAGGTAGAGACGTGAAGAAGCCGCGCATAGGTGTTTTCGTATGCCACTGTGGCCTTAACATCGCTGGGGTGGTGGACGTGGAGCGTTTGGCCGAGGAGGCAAAAGGTATACCTGGGGTTGTGTTTTCAAAAGATTATATCTACATGTGTTCTGAGCCTGGCCAGGAGATGGTTGAAGAGACAATCAAGGAGGAGAATCTTGATGGAATCGTAGTAGCCAACTGCTCGCCCTCTCTTCACGAAAAGACCTTCCGTAACCTGGCCAAGCGCGCCGGACTGAATCCATTCAAGGTGGAGGTTGCCAACATCCGGGAGCAGGTCTCGTGGCCACATGAGAACGAAAAGGAGCAAGCGACCCGCAAGGCGCTGACCGTCGTCCGGGAAACCGTAAAGAAGTTGGCAGGCGACCTTGAATTCGAGCCGTTCCAGATACCGGTTACCCACTCAGCGCTTGTTATAGGCGGCGGGGTTGCCGGAATCCAGGCCGCGCTGGACATCGCAGACGCCGGACACGACGTCTACCTTGTTGAACGTACTCCCACCATCGGCGGCAAGATGCTTCAGCTGTCAGAGACCTTCCCTACCCTTGACTGTCCGCAGTGCATCATGACCCCAAAGATGACCGAGGCAGCCCAACATCCCCATATTCACATTCTTGCCTATTCCGAGGTTGAAGAGGTCTCAGGCTACATCGGAAACTTCGAGGTCAAGGTCCGCCGCCGTTCCCCATATATCGACTGGTCGAAGTGCAACGGATGCGCGGACTGCGCCGAGGTCTGTCCGGTCAATATGAAGAGTGAATGGGACGAAGGACTGGCTTTAAGAAAGGCCGCCTACCGCCCGTTTGAACAGGCGGTGCCAAACAAGTTCACCATCGACAAATCGGCTGAAGAAGCCCCGTGCCGCGCCGCCTGTCCGGTTCACCTCAACGCGCACGGGTACGTGACCGCGACGTCGGCCAAAGAGTACGGTCGGGCACTTTCCCTGATTCGAGATGAAGCGGCGTTCCCGTTTGCGGGCGTGGCAGGCCGCATCTGCACCCATCCCTGCCAGGAGGCGTGCGCCCGTCAGGAAGTCGATGATAACTCGGTAGCCGTCAAGCATATCAAGCGCTGGCTTGCCGACTGGGAGCTTCGTGAGAAGGGGACCGCTCACATGGACGTTGAAACGAGTGAACCAAGTGGTCAGCGAGTGGCTATCGTAGGTGCGGGACCAGGCGGACTGCAGGCGGCGGTCGACCTGAGAAAGTCCGGTCATGAGGTTACTATCTACGATGCACAAGATAAACCTGGAGGTATGTTACGGGCAGGCATCCCGGCGTTCCGTCTGGATAAGGATGTACTGCAGAAAGAATGCGAGCTGGTGTTCAAGCTTGGTGTGGGCTACAAGCCGAACACGCAGATCGGCATGGATATGCCTCTCAAGAAGTTAATCGAAGATTACGATGCGGTCTACTTGTCGGTCGGCGCGTACAAGGAAGGCAAGATGGGTATTCCGGGTGAGGAGTTGGACGGCGTCTCAGGCGGGGTTCAGTTCCTTGGTGAGTTGAATCGAGGCAAGACGCCCAAACTGGGCAAGCGGGTTGCAGTGGTAGGAGGCGGGAACTCGGCAATGGATACGGCCCGCTCAGCGCTTCGTCTCGGTTCCGAGGTAACCGTCATCTACCGCCGTACCGAGAGGGAGATGCCGGCGATCGCAGACGAAATACACGCGGCCAAGGAAGAGGGCGTCAAGTTCATGCTCCTGACCAATCCGACAAAGTTCATCGGTGAGGGCGGCAAGCTCAAATCCGTAGAGGTCATTCACATGAAGCTGGGCGAGCCAGACTCCTCGGGCAGGCGTCGTCCCATACCCGTCGAGGGTTCGGAAGAGATCTTGGAGTTTGACAATGTCTTTTTGGCCATCGGAGAGAAGCCTGATTTATCCTTCATCACCGAAGCCGACGGCATCGAGCTTACCCCCTGGGGAACCATCGCGGTGGATGAGGAGACCCTCGCTACCTCGAATCCGAAAGTCTTTTCCGGCGGCGACTGCGTTACCGGCCCGGCCACGTTCATAGATGCGGCGGGCGCGGGCAGAAAGGCGGCACGCTCAATCAATCTGATGCTTGAAGGTAAGGATTTCACCCTCGATCGTGCAAACGAGCTCTCACGAAAGAGCGATCTGGTAGGCGACAAGGATTTGGCTACTCCTGCATCCCTGAAGCCCATGCCAGAGCTCGAAGTGGCTGACAGAATCGCCAACTTCAACGAAGTCGAGCTGGGCTACTCCGAAGAAGACATCGTAGAACAGGCCTCCCGCTGCATCCACTGCGGCGGGTGCTCCGAGTGTCGGCTGTGCGAAGCTGCCTGCGAGCCCGACGCCATAGCCCACTTTCTTGAGGATTGGACCGAGGAGATAAGCGTTGGTGCAATCGTCGTGGCCACCGGATACGAGCTGATGCCGTTATCGGCGATGCCTGAGTACGGCGGGGGCAAGTTCAAGCACGTTATAGACGCAATGCAGTTCGAGCGTTTGCTCTGCGCTTCCGGCCCAACCGCGGGCGAGGTGCGCAGACCCGCAGACGGCAAGGTTCCAAAGAAGGTTGCGTTCGTGCACTGCGCCGGTTCGCGCGACCCTGAACACGGTGTTGCCTACTGCTCGCGCGTGTGCTGCATGTATCTGGTTAAGCAGGCGATGCTATACAAGCACGCGGTTCACGACGGCGAGCCTTACCTTTTTTACATAGACATCCGCACCAACGGCAAGCGCTACGAGGAGTTCTACGCCCGCACCCTTGAGGAAGATCACGCCACCTTCATCCGGGGCAAGGTATCAAGACTTTACGAGCACGACGGCAAGGTGACGGTTTACTCGGAGGATACCCTGACCGGTCAGCCGGTTCAGCTCGAGGCCGACCTGGTGGTTGTGGCCCCGGCCATGATCCCCTCGGCTGGTGCAACCGAGCTTGCCTCCAAGCTCAGGCTGGCCACCGACGAGTACGGCTGGATATCAGAGGCCCATCCCAAGCTGCGCGCTATTGAAACCTTGACCGGCGGTGTATTCGTTGCCGGGGTGACCCAGTTCCCCAAGGATATCACCGATGCGGTGTTACAGGCTTCGGGTGCGGCAGGCAAGGTGCTGGCCATGTTCTCACGAGAAACCCTGGAGCGCGAGCCTTTGATCGCCGAGGTTGATCAAGACATCTGCACCGGGTGCGGCGTCTGCGAAGAGGTCTGTCCCTACGACGCGTCGACTGTCGATTCGGTTAAGAAGAAGGCCAAGGTTAACGAAGCCCTGTGTGAGGGCTGCGGGGCGTGCGCCGCGGCGTGTCCGTCCCAGGCGGTGAAATTGCGCAACGCCACCCGGACCCAGCTTTTTGCCATGATTGAGGAAGCGACCAGGGATTACTGATGGCTAAGAAGGTGAAGGAATTTGAAAAGCACGTGGTGGTTCTTGGCGGGGGAGCGGCTGGTATCGCGGCGGCGCTTTCATTAAACGATCTCGGCTTCCGGGTGTCTCTTGTAGAGAAACAATCCCACCTTTTGGGCACCTTCGGCCAGCTTGACAAGCAGTTCCCCAACGACGCGTGCGGGTTCTGCCAGCTGCGATCAAGGGTGGAACCCGGAGTCTCCGAACTGTGCCTGCGCCGCGATCTGGGCGCAGAAGGTCTCGCAATCTACAACCTCTCCACACTCTGGAACGTTGAAAAGCTCAAGGGCGAGAGGCTGAAGCTCTTCTTCAACCAGGAGCCTGCCTACATCAAGCCTCGCTTGTGCGTGCGCTGCCGACTCTGCGAGGATGTTTGTCCGGTGGAAGTTCCAGACGAGTTCAACATCTTAGGCAAACGCAAGGCCGCGTACACCCGCTATCCCATGGCTATTCCTCCCACCTGGGTGATAGACGGCGAGTCATGCACCAGCTGCGGTGAGTGCGTCAAGGTGTGTCCCACAGACTGCATTGACCTTGCGATGCAGCCTCGTGAAATATCGCTGGAAGCAGACGCGGTGGTGATAGCCACCGGCTTCGCTCTGATCGATCCGGCATATCTTACCGAACTTGGGGTACGCTTCCCCAACGTGGTCACCAGCCTGGAACTTGAGCGAATACTTTCGGACTTCGGCCCCACGCAAGGGGAACTGAAACGCCCGTCCGACGGCTCAACTCCAAAGAAGGTGGCGTTCGTGTTCTGCGCCGGTTCGCGCGACCGCCTGCACCCCTACTGCTCTTCGGCGTGCTGCATGTACGGTGCCAAGGAAGCGCGGATGCTGGGAGATAAATATCCGGATACCGATATTACCATCTTCTACATGGACAGAAGGGGATATGGAAAACCATACTATTCTTATATGGAAGACACGCTGCCGCAGGTTTGCTGGATACCATGCCGTCCTGCTAAAGTCGAAGAGACAGAAGGGAACGATCTTCTCGTCCATTACGAGTCAGAGGACGGGAAGTTCCACAAAGAGGAGTTCGATCTCGTTACGCTCGTGGTAGGGCAGGAAGGAAGGGCCGACGATTTTGCAAAACTGTTCGATCTGGAAACCAACCAGGGGTTCATCAAGATCGAGGCGGGATCGGAGATCGATACTGCCAACCCGCGGGTGTTCGCCATCGGCTCGGCAGGCGGGCCAAAGGACCTGCCCGACTCGATAACCGAGGCCCAGGCCGCGGCAGGACGAATTGCGTCTCTCCTCGGAATATCCAAAAAGTCGGCTGTACCGAGTAGATCCGTGGAACCGTTTCCTAAGGTCGGGATTGTCTTTGATCCGGTCGGCGACGGCGGAGTCGGGCTTGATCAGGATTTAATAAAGACATTCTTCGCATCCAAGGGGATCGAGGCCGCTTTCATCAACTACACCGAAACCGAGAATGGGCTGGCCGAACTCGAGAACTTCATCAGGGAAAAGGAGCTTGACCGGCTGGTGGTAGCAGGACCTGCGCCCAACAAAGCGGAGCGCATCCTGAAGCAGAAGGTCATAGAGATGGGCTGGCATCCTGCGCAGCTGGAATACCTGGATTTCCGTGAGCCGGTGCTGTGGGGGTACGAGGACGCATCGAAGTTCAACGAAGCCGCGCTGACTCTGGCTCTGGCGCATGCCGAAAAACTTCGTTTACTCAGCTTCGACGGGGCGGAGCCGGTGCAGCCCTTCGGACGCGCTCTTATCGTCGGAGCAGGCGCTGCCGGCCTGTGGGCGGCCAGACAGTTCGCGGACGTTGGGGTTTCGGTTACCATTATCGAAAAGACCGAGCAGCCCGGAGGTCAGGCGAGCAAGCTCACCCGGACTTTAGAGGGGTTCGAGGCTAAGCCTTTCCTCGACGAACTCATCAAGGAAGTAAAGAAATCCAAAAAGATCGAACTACTAACCAACACCGAACTCAGCCGAATCGAGGGAGAGCTGGGCAAATTCACCTGCCATCTCAAGCGCGGTGAGGAGGAACTCATCCGGGGCGCCGCGACAATCCTATTTGCTACAGGTGCCGAAGAGTACCAGCCCAAACAAGACGAGTTCGGCTGGGGGCTGGAAGGTGTGATAAGTGAAAGAGATTTTGCCGGACGGATTTCAAAAGGAGAGACCGACAATCTGAAATCCGTGGTCATGATCCAGTGCGTTGGTTCGCGAAACGAGGAGCATCCCTACTGCTCTCGTGTATGCTGCCGCCGCTCTCTGGCTAACGCGATTGCGCTCAAGGAACGAGACCCTAAAATCGAAGTAACCATCCTTGCCCGGGACGTGATGAGCTGGGGGCTTAGTGAACTCTACTTTCTCAAGGCGCGCGATCTGGGGGTTAACTTCATTCGATACGAGAAGGATAACCCTCCCACGGTCTCCATGCGTGACGGCAAGCTGGTGGTGTCCGTGTTTGATCGCCTCCTCGATGCCACGGTCGAGCTCTCGGCAGACAGCGTCGTATTGGCCAAAGGAATCGTTGCCTCCACCCCTCCCATTCTCTACAACGACAAGCCTGTCTCCTTCGATGAGTTCGGATTCTTTGCCGAGGTCAACCCCAAGTTCCGTACCGTCGAATTGGAAGTAGACGGCATGTTTGCCGCCGGTCTGGCCAAGGGACCTAAAAGGCTCACCGAGTCTCTCACCGAAGCATCCGCCGCCGTTGCCAAAGCACTTGTGTTCCTGCGCAGGGAAAAACTCGAACCCAAGCTTTACGTTGCGCGCACCAATACCCGGCGGTGCGCCTTCTGCGGCATCTGCATCGACGCCTGTCCAAACTCCGCACGGGTGATGGACGATGATCTCATGTCCGCCAGGGTGATAGAGGCGATCTGTCAGGGATGTGGAATATGCGCCGGAGCCTGTCCATCACAGGCGGCGCACTTGTTGACACTTGAAAGTGATCAGGCATTTCGTATGATTGATGTAATGCTCACGCAAACCGAAAGAGGCATTGATGAGTGATGATTTTGAACCGAAGATCGTAGGGTTTTTCTGCAACTGGTGCACCGCTGCTGCGGCTGACCTGGCCGGAACCTCGCGTATCCAGTATCCTGCCAACGTGCGGCCCATCCGGGTGATGTGCTCCGGCTCGGTGGACGCAAGCTACGTTATCAAAGCACTTCTTGAAGGCGCGGACGGTGTTTTGATCGGCGGCTGCCATCCCAACGATTGCCACTACGTGAACGGCAACTACAAGGCCAGGCGCAGGGTGGCGCTCCTAAAGTCCATCTTCAATACCCTCGACCTTGACCCTGACCGGGTGTGGCTTAGATGGATATCAGCATCAGAGGGCGTGCGCTTCGCCAAGGTGGTGCGCCAGATTACCGATGAAATCAAAGAAAAAGGCCCGAACCCGATGGGCAAGAGCCCGCAGACATAGGTGGAATGATGGTTGGAATCTATGCGAAGGACTTGAATCCTCGCGAGGCAACCCGTGAGTTCTTTGCCGAGATGTTCGGCGCGAACCTTATCGCCTCCGCTCTCCTACCCACACGCAAGGCTGGCCTCAACCAGATATTCCCCGCCCTCTTATCCTCTAAAGACTCCATGGAAGAGGTTTTCCCGTTCGCGCCGGTCATGCCTCTTTCCACTGCCGTTCAACTCTCCAAGATCACCCGGTTCGCAGATCCTGAAAGCACTGTCGCCGTCCTCCTTCGTCCCTGCGAATCACGAGCCGCGGTGGAACTGGTCAAACTGCGTCAGATCAGCCTTGATAACGTTCTTTTAATCACCTGCGACTGCCAGGGCACGGTGGAGCCTGAGACGTTCGAAGAGAAAGCGTCCGATACCCTTCCTACATTCTCCGATTTCACCGAAGACGACCTTCGCCCTGTTTGTCGTATGTGCTCCTATCCTGAAGCACCGGTGGCCGACATCAACATCGGCACCTTCGGTGCCGAAGGCGGCATCATCCTGGAAGCCAAGACCGACAAGGGCGAGGAGGTCCTCAAACACATAACCCTCGACGCAGAACTTTCCGACACCTCGGCCCGCGAGTCCGCGCTTAAACAGGAGAAAGAGAAACGCACCGCGTTCATGGAAAAGAATCTGGCAGAGCTAAAGAAGGAAGCTGCCGGAATCGAGGGCCTCGTAAAATTCTTTGCCAAATGCGTCGACTGTCACAACTGTCGAACAATGTGTCCGGTTTGCTACTGCAACGAGTGCTTCTTCGACTCCGCCACCTTTCACTTCGAGGGTCCGCGCTACGAGGAATGGGCCGAGCGGCGCGGTGTCCTTCAAATGCCGCGCGACGAGATACTGTTCCACCTGGGGCGCATGAACCACATTGGCTTATCCTGCGTTGCCTGCGGTATGTGCGAGCAGGCCTGTCCACATGACATCAAGGTCGGTCAGCTGTTTACCCTCATCTCCACCACTGCTCAAGCCGAACTCGACATC